>JAFQFZ010000021.1 GCA_017398425.1 Clostridia bacterium
ATGGCGACCCGGAACGGGCTCGAACCGTCGACCTCTAGCGTGACAGGCTAGCGTTCTAACCAGCTGAACTACCGGGCCATCTTTCGATTGTCATTGTCCGACGATTGCCGCGACAACGTTAGTTATTATAGCGATTTCTTTGTCGTTTGTCAAGACGTTTTTTCAAAAAAATCCAAAGAATCTGAATTTTATTGTCTCTCCCCGCAAACCACACGCTCAACCCCTCCGAGATCGCGAAATACGCGCACGTTTTGAAGTCCGCTTTCCTCAAAAAGCGCCGCCACATCCGCCGCTTGACCGATGCCGACCTCCACGGCAAGAAGACCGCCGCGGTTCAAATGTGCCGTCCAATCGGCGGCGATCGCACGATAAAACCGCAGTCCGTCCGCGTCGCCGTCGAGTGCTGTTTTGGGTTCGTGCTGAACCTCGCGCATCAGCGCGGGCAGGTCAGCCGTCGGGATATACGGTGGGTTGGAAAGGATCGCATCAAACGTGCCGTAGGTGAGCTTCGGCGCGAGGATATCATCCTGCAACACGGTCAAGTGCGCCTCTTGATAGCGAGCGGCGTTGTCGCGCAAATAGCCGAGTGCCGCATCGTGCAATTCTACCGCGGTGACCGACGCCCCACGGCACAGCGACCACACGCCAAGCCCGACGCAACCGCTTCCGGCGCAGAGATCGAGCACCGCAGGCTCAGAATACGACCGCAGATGCGCCGCCGCCGTTTCGCAGAGAAGCTCCGTGTCGGGGCGCGGGATCAGCACCCCTCCCCCCACCTTCAGGGTCAAATCGAGAAATTCCCATTCTCCGAGAATATATTGCAGCGGTTCCCCATCGGCGCGCCGTGCGGCGGCCTTACAGATCGCGTCGGCGGTCGTCTCATCCACGGTGCTGTCGTCCGACGCCAAACGGCGACCGCGCGGAAACCCACCGATATCCTCAAACAAACAGCATGCATCAAAGGCAGGGCTGTCACACCCTGCCTTTTGCAACTGTTCGGTTATGCTTTGAAACAGTTCATAGGTTTTCATACACTCACCAATTGTCGGCATCCTTATCCTCGGGCATGACCGCCACGAACGCGGTAATGGCACACTCGATCATGTCGTCCGTGGGTTCTTTGGTCGTGATGCGTTGCATCCATTTGCCGGGTGCAGAGAACGCGCGGGTCAGCCAATTGTCATGGCGACCGGCGATCTTCAGCAACTCATAGCCGATGCCCATCACGAGCGGCAGGGACAAAATCTTAATGGCGGTATACACCCACGACGTCATATTCGCGGGGATGAACATGGAAACGGCAATACCGACCACCATCATCAAAATCATGAACGACGTGCCGCAACGCGGATGGAAGCGGCTCTCCTCGCGGACATTTTCCACCGTCAGCTCCTTGCCGTGCTCATAGCAAAAAATGGTCTTATGCTCCGCGCCGTGGTAGCGGAACACGCGCTTGATGTCCTTCATCTGCGAAACCAAGATCATATAGATGAGGAAGATAACGATCTTCATCACACCGGTGATGGCGGCTTTGAGGAAGTTGTAGCCGAAATGATCCGCGGGGATGTCGGTCGGCAGACCACACATCGGTGCGATCCAATCATAGAACAGCGTCGGCAGGTAGATGAACAGACCGACCGCCAGCAACACACCGAGCACACCGCTCACCGCCATGACGATCGGCATGACCTTTTGCATAAAGCGGTTATCCTTTTCTTTTTGTTCTTCGGTCTTTTCGGGATCGTCTTCGAGTTCCTCCATGCCGCTCATTTCCGCCGACTTCATGAGGCACTTGTAGCCGAGGATCATCGAATCGACGAAGTTAAACACACCGCGCACGATCGGAATGCGCGCGATGAATTTCTTTTTGGAGTTTGCCCATTCATCGGTGCGGATCTCGCCGCTCGTGTGCCGCACTGCCATCGCCGTCTTCTCGGGGCCGCGCATCATGACGCCTTCAATCAGCGCCTGACCGCCGATGGAGGTCTTTTTGCAACAAGGTGTTTTGCTCATACGTTTTGCATTTCCTTTCAATTGGAAGTGGTTTCGGTTCCTGCAGATTTGGGAACCGGAAGACGGATGGTGACCGTCGTGCCGACACCTTCCTCGCTGCGGATATCAAGCGAGCCGCCGTGACGACGCACGATCTCATCCGCCAAAGCCAGACCGATGCCCGAACCGGGACGAGTCGGGTTGGCGCGGAAGAAGCGTTCCTTGACGTGCGGCAACGCTTCGGGCGAGATGCCCACACCGTTGTCGCGGATGATGATTTTGATGATGGAACCGATCAAGCGCGCTTCCACATGGATCACGCCGCCGGGATTGGAATACTTGATCGCGTTGTCCATCACGTTGATGAACACCTGCTTCAAGCGATCGGGGTCGCCCATGATGGGCGGCAAGTGGATACATTCGATGTAGTCGACCTGCAGATCCTCACGCGCGGCGCGCTCACGGAACAACAGCACCGTTTCCTCCAGCTCCGCCAGAAGATCCATCTGCACCGCCTTGAGCTCAAAGCTACCGCTTTGCAAACGCGAGAAATCGAGAAGTTCCTCCACGATGCCCGACAGACGCGTGGCTTCATGAGAGATGACCTGCAAGCCCTTTTGCATGATCTCGGGGTCACTTACGCTCTGACGCATCGTTTCGCTCCAGCCGGTGATGGCGGTAAGCGGTGTGCGAAGCTCATGAGATACCGAGCTGATGAACTCGTTCTTCATCTTTTCGGCACGAGAGATCTCCCCTGCCATATAGTTGATGGTGTCCGCCAGATCGCCGACCTCATCGTCGTATTTCTTTTCGATACGCGCATCGTAGTCGCCCATGGCGATGGTATGCGCCGTTTCACCGATCTCTTTGAGCGGACTGACGATCGAGCTGACAAAGTAGGAGCTGGACAGCATAAGGAAAACCACCAACAGCACACCGATCATCACCATCACGCCGACCCACGTCAGGATCTGACGATCCACAAGCGTCAACGAGGTGACGTAGCGCACCGCGCCGTAGACGTAGCCGTCTTCGCTCTTGACGATCGCGCTGACCGCCATCACATTTTCTCCCGAAGACAACCCGCCCTGCCACATGGCCATCGTCTCTTCGCTTTGAAGCGCATCGGCAAATTCGGGAGCCGTGGACGAGCTCGGTGCAAAACCGGTCGAAGAGAGGATCACGTTGCCCTCACTGTTGACGATCTGCAGCTCAAAGAACGCCTTTTCATGAAAACTCTCCGCGAAATCGCGGGCAATTTCCTCAAAATCGAAAGGCTCGTCGTCGGCATACTGACTGTACAGTGCGGCGTGCGCCTGCGCGCGATCCGAGAGGACAGACTCTACGTTTTGGTAACAATACGTACGCATGATCATGGCAAACGCGATCTCCAACACGATCACCAACAGCACAATGACGCCGAAGCCGTTGATCAGCCATCGACGGGTGATACCTTTTTTCACCGCCGTCCTCCCTCCTTTCCGCACAAATCAAAACGCTTTAGGTTTAAGCGTTCCACTTATAGCCGAGGCCCCACACGGTCATGATATGCTCGGGGCTCGACGGATTCACTTCGATCTTCATGCGCAAACGGCGAATGTTCACGTCGACGATCTTTTCCTCGCCGAAGTAATCCTCACCCCACACGCGATGCAGAATGTCGGTGCGGCTCAGCGGTTTACCGGGATTGGTAAAGAAATATTCAATGATTTGGAACTCGAGCTGCGTCAGCTCCACCGGCTTACCGTCGCGAAGCAACGTACGGTTGCGCAGGTTCAGCACAAAATCGCCCTGGCGGATCTCTTCAAGATACTGCACCTCGTAACGTTGACGCGCCGCATCCACACGACGGTACAATGCATCCACACGCGCCACCAATTCCGACGGGCTGAACGGCTTAGTAACGTAGTCATCCGCGCCCATCATCAAGCCGCCGACCTTCTCCATTTCCTGGGTACGTGCCGTCAGCATGATGATACCCATCGAATCGCTACGTTCGCGCAAACCACGGCACACGGCAAAGCCGTCCATACCGGGAAGCATAATATCGAGCAGTGCAATGTCGGGCTTTTCGTCTGCGCGATCATAGCGCTCAAGTGCTTCCTCGCCCGAACCGGCTTCGATGACATCGTAGCCCGAACGGCGCAGATTGATCACCACAAACTCCCGAATCGATACTTCATCCTCACACACCAAAATGCGTTTCATGCGTTATCCGCCTTTCTATCTGTTTGATCGTTACTTGTAAATACTGAAGAGAGTGCGTACCGTCTCGACTTTCAAATCGGAATCCGCAGACGGTTGCAATTTCATTTCGTAGCGCATTTGTCCATCCAATTTCAGGAAAACGTAGTCGTCTCCCAAAGGATTCTTCTCCCGTTCGGGGAACGCCACAATGTGGAACAATTCTTCATTCTCGCCTTCCTCGACGACACGAAGAACCGACAGCTTGCGTTTTTTGACGTCGTAAGTCGCCGTCACCCGACCGACCCACTCTTCGGGAATCGTCAGCTGATAGTCGTCGTTCACGTTAACGATGGACGTTTGCTTCTTTTCGGGACGATTCATGAACACATCCCACGTGTACCATTCCGTCAACCACAGCGAGATCATGTCCACCGATTTGGATTCATCTCCCGGCAAACGCAACGAGATCGGCCACTCGATGATTTTGTCACCGTCAATATCCTTGAAGGGCAACCCCGACTCACGCGCAGAACGTGACGTGATGTTCTCCGTCGCGTCATAAAGCGGCGCCGACAGCGTCTCGCCGTCCCAAAGGATCAATTCGGTGATGGTCGTGTTGGAATCCTTGGTGCAATCCTGATAGACACCGCGGATATCGTCATCAAGCTGAGCAAATTGATAATCCTGGAACGACAGAATGTTGCCGTCGAGCGCGGTCTCGCCCTTGGTGACAACTTCGCCGTTTTCCAAACTGAGCAATTTCACCGATGTCTTTTTATCGGTGTTGTTCAGGCGAAACAGCAACAAATCATCGTGTGAACGCGCGGTCATATGTCCGACGAGCATATGAGAATACGTATCGCTGTAGCATTCGGTGAGCACATCGTTTTCCCATGAATACAACATCAAGCGACGATCGCGGGTGTTGTACATACTGTAACCCGCAAAAATTTCCGCCGTGCCGTTGCCGTCCAGATCGCCGAAATGGATGCGTTCCACTTCCGTTGCCAAACCTTCGATGTCATCGGTGCATTGCCACACGCCGTCGATTTTACGCAGCAGAGCAATGTGGGAATTGGCGCCCTCGGGCTGCATGGCATAAAACGCCAGAGCCTCCTCCTTGCCGTCGCCGTTCATATCCTTCATAATAAAAGCGGAACGATAATCGCCCATGCGCGGATATTTGAGGACATAAGACACCGCTGTGCCTTGCTCCTGCTCGGCATTGAGCGCAAAAATATGCTCTTCGAGTGCCGTTTGGATCGCACTCTGTTCACCGGCCGCGTGAGGTGCGCGGAGCTGTTTTTCCATGTCCAGATTCACAAACGAGCAACCGCTCATCGGCAACAACATCGCACACGCCGCAACGCCCGCTATCCAACGCCTCCACATCCGTCGTCCCTCCTTTTTCAGACATATCTATATAAATATCAGTATACCTCTTTTCGCGGAATGTGTCAACAAACAACCCTCGTCTGCCCGCTTTTTTTCGTAAAGTTTTTGTGAAATTAAAAAAAATTTCAACTTCCTTCGAAATATCAAAAAAAAAGCTTGCATTTTGTGAGGTTATCTGTTACAATACGACTGTTGTTTTTCTTTATGAGTAATTAAAGGAGGTGCAGATTCAATGGCAAAATGTGATTTCTGCGGTAAGAGTGTTACATTCGGCATCCGTGTGTCCCACTCGCACAGACGTTCCAACCGCGCTTGGAAGCCGAACATCAAGCGTGTCAAGGCTGTGGTGAACGGTTCTCCGAAGAGGGTTTACGCCTGCACCCGTTGCCTGCGTTCCGGCAAGGTCACCCGTGCGGTGTAATGCCGACAGCCCTTTGCAAAATACGGATCGGACATCCGGTTGTGCTGTTTCGCACAACCGGATTTTTCCGTTTTAGGGAAAAATTGCACTTGCACATCCGCCCTCCTGCCTATATAATAGAACCATACCCTTATGAGAGGAGTTCTGACTATGAACATTTGGCATGACATTTCCGAATCCTGCATTGCGCCCGAAAACTTCACCGCTGTGATTGAAATCCCCAAGGGCGGTAAAAATAAATACGAGATGGACAAAGCCACCGGCTTGCTTCGTCTGGACCGCGTGCTCTATACCGCCACCCACTATCCCGCCAACTACGGCTTCATCCCGCGCACCTACGCCGACGACGGCGACCCGCTGGATGTATTGGTGCTGTGCCAAGAGTGCATCGTCCCCATGACGCTCGTGCAATGCCGCCCGATCGGCGTGATCATGATGGTCGACGGGGATGCCGTGGACGAGAAGATCATCGCCGTACCGCTTCGTGACCCGTCGTTCTCCTGCTTCAACGATGTAAACGAGCTTCCCAAGCACACCACCCAGGAAATCGAGAACTTCTTTACCGTGTACAAAATGCTCGAGCACACCGCCGAGACGCAGGTGCAACCCGCACTCGGACACGAGGATGCGGTGCGTGTGATCTCCCACTGCATGGAAGAGTATCGCTATCATTATTGCGGCGAACGTCACTGACCGATCATCAAGGAGGTATATGCTCATGGATCGCAACCGCCTGACAATGCTAACGGATTTTTATGAGATCACCATGGCCAACGGTTATTTCCAAAACGGTCTCAAAGATCGCATCACGTATTTCGATATGTTCTTTCGCCGTGTTCCCGACGGAGGCGGTTTTGCCATTTTGGCCGGTATCGAACAGGTGATCGAATATCTTCAAAATTTATCCTTCTCCGATGAAGACGTTGCCTATCTGAAAAGCACCCGGCTGTTCAGCGATGAATTTTTGGCATATCTTCGCGATTTTCGATTCACGTGTGACGTATGGGCCATTCCCGAAGGCACCCCCGTCTTCCCGGGCGAACCCATCCTGACGGTGCGCGGACCCGCCATTCAAGCACAATTCATCGAAACCATGATCCTGCTGTCGATCAATCATCAATCGCTCATCGCCACCAAAGCCAACCGCATCGTACGCGCCTCACAAGGACGCGCTGTGATGGAGTTTGGTTCGCGTCGCGCGCAAGGCTACGACGGTGCGATCTACGGTGCACGCGCAGCCTACATCGGCGGTTGTGCGGCGACCGCCTGCACCATCTGCGGCAGTGAGATGCAGATCCCCGTTTCGGGCACGATGGCACACAGTTGGGTGCAGATGTTTGACTCGGAGCTGGAAGCGTTCAAAGCGTATGCTGCGACCTACCCGAACGATTGCGTCTTGCTTGTAGATACCTACGACACCCTTCACTCCGGTGTTCCCAATGCGATCAAAGCCTTTGACGAAGTGCTTGCGCCGCTCGGTTGCCGTCCGAAGGGCATTCGCATCGACTCGGGAGACATCACCTATCTCTCGCGCAAAGCACGCAAGATGCTCGACGAAAGCGGTTATTCCGACTGCAAGATCGTGGCATCCAACTCGCTCGACGAGAACATCATCCGCGATATGATCATGCAAGGCGCGCAGGTCGACAGTTTCGGCGTCGGCGAACGACTGATCACCGCCGCAAGCAGTCCGGTATTCGGCGGCGTGTATAAGCTCGTAGCGATCGAGAACGACGGCAAGATCATTCCACGCATCAAGATCAGCGAAAACGTCGCCAAGATCACCAATCCCTGCTACAAAACGCCTTGGCGCTTATTCGACAAGGAAAGCGACAAAGCCATCGCGGATGTCATCACCCTGCACGACGAGGTCATCGACGAATCCAAGCCCTATCTTCTGTTTGATCCCGAGCATATATGGAAGCGCAAGCTCGTTACAAACTTTTATGCCAAGCGTTTGCAAGTGCCGCTGTTTGAAAACGGTGTTTGCGTCTATGATCGTCCTTCGATCGAAGAGATCCGTCGCTACTGCGAGGAACAGTTGAGCACCGTTTGGGATGAGGTCAAGCGCTTTGAGAATCCGCACAAATATTACGTTGATCTGTCCCAGATGCTGTGGGATGAAAAGCAGCGCATGCTTTGTGAATCCTCTCCTGCGATGGACTTCTGACTTTTCACATAGCCTTCACACACACGCAGTACACTGAAGAAAATACAACAAAGGGTGTGTGGAGTATGGCGAAATTGATCTATGTTCAAAGTGACGACGAACGCGTGTTTTCGGTGATTATGAATGCACTGAAAGACAGCGGCTATCAGCCGGAATGCACCGTCTCCAAAGATCTTCCCGGAAAAGATCGAGTGCATACCGATTTGGCGATCTATTGCTCACCGGCGGTGCAACCGGATCGGCTTACGTTGGGAGACATCACGTTGAATGCGGATACGCGAAGCGCCCATGATGCACATCAAAACCCGATCCATTTCACCCCCATCGAATTCTCCGTGTTGTTCTACCTGATGAAAAACGCACATCGAGCCGTCTCGCGCGACGAGCTGTTGCCGGCGGTATGGGGATTTGATAATATAGGCGGTTCGCGCGTGGCAGATGACACCGTCAAGCGCCTTCGTCGCAAGCTGAACGGCTCCTCCCTCGTGATCGAAACCGTATGGAATTTCGGCTTTCGTCTTCGCGAAAATAACTGACACAAAGACGGATCGTGTTTTTTTAAAGCACGATCCGTTTTATATTGTCCCTTTTTCAAAAACGTGGTATACTGTATTCATCAAAAAGAAAGGAGTCGGCCGCCATGCTCGAACGCGCTTTTCCCCTGATCCGTCAATTGAATCGATCCGGATTCGAGGCTTACGCTGTGGGTGGTTGCGTGCGCGACCGACTTCTCGGACATACCGCCGATGACGTTGACATCACCACAAACGCCCTTCCGTCTGACGTGCAAGCGGTGTTTCATGATTTCACCGTCATCCCGACAGGCGTGCAACACGGTACCGTCACGGTGCTGTACGACGGTATTCCATACGAAATCACCACCTATCGCACCGACGGAACCTATTCCGACGGTCGTCACCCCGATGACGTGCGATTCACTTCGTCTTTGGAAGACGATTTGGCGCGTCGCGACTTCACCGTCAACGCCATGGCGTACCACCCTGAAAAGGGATTGATCGATCCGTTCGGCGGCATGGATGATTTGAAAGCCAAACGCCTGCGCTGTGTCGGACATCCCGAGCGGCGCTTTTCTGAGGACGCTCTGCGCATAGCGCGCTTGATTCGTTTTATGAGCAGTCTGGACTTTGACGCCGACGAGCGCACGGCCGCGGCGGCGCATGCGCTCGCAGCGCGTCTCGATTTGGTCGCCAACGAGCGAAAACAAGTCGAACTGAGAAAGATGGTGTGCGGTTGCCGTTTCACAAAGGTCGCTCTGCAATTCTCGGATATTCTCTGCCGTATCGTTCCGCCGCTCGAAGCGTGTGTCGGGTTTGAACAACACAATCCCCATCACGACTTTGACGTGTACACGCATACGGTACGAGCGGTCGGAGCGGCTCCTCAGAACGAAACGATCCGGCTGGCATTGTTGTTTCACGATATCGGCAAACCGCATTGCTTCTCACGTGACGAAAACGGCATCGGTCATTTTTACGATCACCCCGCCATCAGTGCCGAGATCGCTGAAGCGACTTTACGTGATCTGCGGTTTGACAACCAAACCATCCGTGATGTGACAATGCTGGTGCGCCATCACGACATCCCTCTTCCGAACGATCGCAAGACCCTGAAAAGGCGATTAGCGCGCTTCGGAGAACAAGGTGTGCGTCAGCTTTTCCTTCTTCGCGCGGCAGATGCGGCGGCGTGCCGCGATAGCGGCGTGCTCCCGGATTTTTCAGAATCCCATCGATTGCTCGAGGCTATTCTTCAGGAGGAAGCGTGTCCGAGTTTATCCTCTCTCGCATTGGACGGTCACGATCTGCTGACGGTCGGATATCCGCACGGTCCGCAAATCGGCGCGATCCTGCATGCATTGCTTGAGGCCGTCATTGACGAGCACGTCGACAACCACCGCGATTCCCTGCTTGCGTATGTAAAGGAGCATTGGCCGCTATGATCTGCACACTTTGTCCCCATCAGTGCCGCGCGGCACGTGACGAGAGCAACGGACACGGTCGATGCCGTATGCCGTCGTTGCCGCGCGTGGCGCGTGCCGCCACTCATTTCGGTGAAGAACCCTGCATCAGCGGTGAACGCGGTTCGGGTACCGTATTCTTTTCGGGTTGTTCGTTGTCTTGTGTGTTCTGTCAAAACCACAACATCAGCCACAACGATTACGGTCAAACCATCTCGGTGGATCACTTGGCCGACATCTTCAAACGCCTGGAAGACAGCGGCGTTCACAACATCAATCTGGTCAATCCTACCCACTATGCACACGTGATCCGTCCGGCTTTGGAAAAAGCGCACCTCCGTGTGCCGATCCTCTACAACTCGAGCGGCTATGAGCGTGTGGAGACCCTTCGATCACTCGAAGGGTTGATCGATATTTATCTGCCCGATTACAAATACGCCGACGATCTTCTCGCAGAATCGCTCAGTCACGTTTCGCATTACCGCGATACCGCCTTGGCGGCGATCGAAGAAATGCTTCGGCAAACGGGTCATCTACACATCGAAAATGGTTTGGCCGTGCGCGGTACGATGGTGCGTCACTTGGTGTTGCCCGGTCACACACGCAACAGCCTGCAGGCGTTGTCGGAGCTCGTCGATGCCTTCACCAACCGACTTTGGATCAGTCTGCTGTTTCAATACACTCCGGTACGCGAACTTCCCGACAAAGCACTCAACCGCGTTCTGACCGCACGCGAATGCCAAAAGGTATTCGATCGTTTGTGTGAACTGGGCGCGGAAAACGGTTACGTGCAAGACCGTTCAAGCGCTACAGACACCTTTATTCCGACATTCGATCTGACAGGGATCGAACCCTAAAAAAACAAGCGGATACACATACGAAACCGTAGGTGTATCCGCTTAATTTATGTTACATCAACGAGACAAATTCCGAAGAAGCCCATCCGAGAACGCCGTTGTATTCCACGTAATACCATCCGTTTTGAGAATACATCACGTACATCACCTGTCGTTCCAGAACCGGATCGATGATCTCATACGAAGTGGACGGACCGTAGCGCAAATTGACGCCGTCACCATCGCGCGTTATCACGCGACCGTTACGCATCACGGTGATCGCATCCGCATCGGGGGTTACCAGTTGATCGGTCACCTCCACGATACCGCTCAGATGCACCCAGCCTTCCAACGTACCGTAACGCAGGTAAACCCAATCGCCTTGGATCGCCGTGGAAGAAGCCACCGCATCCTTTTGCAACGAACCGATGATCTCCGACTCGGCATACGCACCGGTGCGAACGTTGACACCCTGTTGCAAACGCACACGATAATTCTTAACGTGCGACTGCACGGGCGGCAAGTCCTTGGGAGCGCCTGTGGTGGGAGCGGTCGTTGTCTGTGTCGTGATCTGTGTTGTAGGAGTCGTCGATTGCTCCGTTAGGTTATTCCGTAATTCGTCCGCATCGATCGTCGTGTAACCGGGGGTATTCGGAAGGAACATCGACGCATCGATCGAAAGGTTCGGCTTATTGAGGCTCGGATAAATAAACACAAAGAACAACACGACCAACGCCACCACAAGCAAGCCGCAAACGATCGACAATATCACGACCGTTTTTTTATTGGAGGCTTTGGCGGTGGACTCACGAGGCGGTGTCATCGGCTGAGGTTGCACCATCGGAGGGGGTACATCTTGCACGATTTTGGCTCCGCAATGATCGCAAAACAAATTTCCCTCTTCAACAACCTTACCGCAGGAAGAGCAATATTTCATAAAGTCATACACTCCTTATATTGTTTTTCTTATCTTATCACGAAAACACTCACGACGCAACCAAAACTTTTTTTGAAGCAAGAAAATCGCGCGACAAGGACACCTTGTCGCGCGAACCGTTTTTATACCCTATGCATCATGATTCGCGGGATTTAAAACATCTTTCGCAAAATCCCTCCGAGCACCTTCGGACTTTTGTACACGACAACACGCATACCGATACCCCCTTATCGACACGCGGAGCAACCGACCGCCAAGGCGATCAATGTCAGAAGCGCAACGATCAGCATCCATTCCGACGGAATAAGTATCGACAGCAACACGCCGATGCCGAACGCTGCTGCTACACGCGCAAATCGTACGCATGATCGACTCACGTTCACCGCTCCCCTCTCGTTTGTTCAACGCCCTCAAAGCGTTTTCACTACATACTATGAGAGCGACCGAAAAGGGTGACAGTATTTTTCAGGCAAGAATGCACAGCAAAAAGCCATCTTCGATCGTGACGGTGATCGGTTTTCCGCAAAACGCATTGCTGACACCGATCGGGAACGCCGTGTCCAGTCGAGCGTTTTGCAACGTATACAACGCCCCCTCAATCGACACCCCGACCGCGTCACCGCCGTAAGGCAACAACGACAGCACCCGACCGTCGCGCGGTTCAAGCACGTGAACGCCCGGACCCAGCAATGTGATTTCATGCGTTTCATCCACCAGCACCCCTTCGGCACCACGGTCATACAAGAAACGCAACAAAAACAGATTCGCTATCGTATGATCCAAACGACCTCCCAAACAACCCAAGAACAAAAAACGACGGGTTCCGTTTTCAAGGGCGATGCGTATCGCGGCGAGTACATCGGTATCGTCTTTTTGCACAGGAAGCACTCTGCATTCATACGAAACGTCCATCGGACAACACGATGAATCAAAATCCCCCACCAGAAGGGAGGGGGTACGTCCCATGGCGGCTACCAAGTGTTGTCCACCGTCCGCCGCGATCAGCTCATCGTCATCGCAAAGATAAGCAGCGAGTAAAGAGGCATCCGAAAACGGTGCCGAACCGACGATCACCGCTCGTCTCATCGATTCTCCCATGCTTTCCACTCCTTTGCTTCGGCATAGAGCGCCACATAGCTTTCGTGGCGCGAAGGAGCGATGTCCCCGTTATCCAACGCTTCGCGCAGACGGCACCCCTTTTCCACGGTGTGCGAACAAGAGGTGAAGCGACAGCCGTCCAGAAACGGCACAAACTCCCGAAAGCACGACGCCAGCTCCTCTTTATCGATATGCTCCAGTCGCTGGGCATCGATCGAGGAAAATCCCGGTGTGTCGGCGATATAACCGCCGTCGTCTTGGGGATAGAGCCGCGCGCTGCGCGTGGTATGACGTCCGCGTCCGAGTTTTTTACTGGTTTCACCGACCTCCAGATCGAGCGAGGGATCCAACACATTCAACACACTGCTTTTTCCGGCTCCCGAATTTCCCGCGAACGCACACACCTTGCCGCGTAACAACGTGGCAAGCGGTGCGATCGTTTGCGGTTGCATAGCACAAACCGACAATACGGAAAAGCCCGCCTCACGATACAGCGTTTCCAACTCCGCCGCATCGCACAGATCCGTTTTGTTGAAGACCAAGATCGGCTCCATCCCCTTGTGCTCTGCTACGGCGATCATGCGATCGATCATCGGAAGACTCGGTTCGGGATCGGTCATGGAAATGATCAGCACCAGCGCATCCAAATTGGCAACCGGCGGACGGATCAAGCTGTTTTTGCGGGGAAGTACCTCCTCCAACACGCCCGTTCCGTCCTCACCGACCGTAATGCGAACGCGGTCGCCCGCCAGCGGTGTAACTCCGAGCTTGCGCAACGATCCGCGCGCACGGCATTCGTATACGCCGTCGGCGGCCTCTACATAATAGAAGCCGCCGATGCCTTGTAATATCAATCCGTTTAACGAACAAGTTTGCATAGTTCGATTCGCCTCATCATCCGTCTCCGAGCGGTGCCGTAGTGGCATCCGCCTCGAGAGACTCGGTTGTGGTGGTGGTCGGAGCCGCCGTGGTCGGCACGGTGAACTCCGTGTAATCCGTCGACACGACACGCCCCTCTTTTCCGTTCACTGTAAAGGTGGCGTAGAGCTTGTAGTTGCCGGTCCCCGCTTCCGCGAGATACACCTTCACGGTGTATGTTTCCTTTTGTTCAGACACCGTAAACGTCTGAGCCTGTGTCGGAAGCGAAATGCCGGATTTCGAGAATTGCTCTTTGCCATCCACTTCACGCTTCAAATCAACATTGACATTGAGCAAGCCGGGCATCTCCATCTTGATCTCCACATCATGATAACCCGAGCTGAGCGTCAGCACTACTTCGCTTCCTGGAGCAACTTCTTTGTCAGCCTCGGGCGTCTGCTCCGTCACGATACCCTCGCCGTAGGTCGGGTGGTTGACAAGCTTAAAGGATCCTTCGTTGACCTTGAAACCTTTTTCTTTGAGGATCTCGATGGCCTTTTCCTTCGGGTGTCCGACGACATTCGGCACCTTGGTGTTGTCGACTGCTTCCTTGCCGCTGCTGACATACACCGTGATGACCGATCCTTTTTCACATTTGGAACCGCCGATGGGGTTGATGCTGACGACTTTACCCTTTTCCACCTTTTCGTCGGATTGTGGCACCTCACGCACCTCAAACCCGGCTTCTTTCAGACGTGCGATCGCCTCATCCTTATCGTCGCCCGCCTTCACCGTC
>JAFQFZ010000022.1 GCA_017398425.1 Clostridia bacterium
AACCCTCCTTGTCAAAGGAGGGGGGACCGCCGCGAGGCGGTGGGAGGATTCGTGTCCGCGCAGGCGGACACATCGCGCACAGCGCGACGGAATCCCTCCGTCAAAACCTGCGGTTTTGCCACCTCCCTTTAACAAGGGAGGTTTTTACGCACGCCGCAACCACACAAAAAAGGACGAGCGGATCGCTCGTCCTTTTCTCATTCCGTCGCGCAACGCGCGACTCCTTCACATCGTCCGCAGGACGATATATCACTCAACGCGCCAGCGGGAATATCACAGCCGCCTTCAGCGGCTATATCACCGAGCGCAACCGCGCTCGATATCACTGCCCTTCTTCATTGCCCTTCACGCACCTGTGCCGTGAAGCACACGTCGTCCCCGTTTTGGGCGTGGAGAAACCATTGCTCGTCCTGCTTCTCGACAAACACCGTCAGTGTGTCCCCGAGCTTTGCTTCTTTTGAAAACGCGATGGAAAATCCTTCCATCGTCGAAGCGGTCTTCGGCGGCAGAAAATCAAACACGATGTCCGCATAGCGCGTGTTGTTGAGGTGTCCGTTGAAATCGAGTTGCGACACGGTCACCTTGTGCGTACCGCATGCGGTCGCCGTTTTCGACGCGCGCAGACGCGGCGGTTCGGGGCAGATGTGCGGTTCATCGGGCGCGTGCAACACCTCAAACGGAAACTCCGACGAGCGGAGCATCCGATGCTCCTTCACGTCGACGAGCACAAACGTCGCCACGCTGTCGATAAGCGTTTCGCCGCTTGCATCCGTGAACCGATAGCGGCGGAAAAATTTCACGCCGCGTATGCCTTCGCTCCAGGTGGTGACGGTGATCGCCTCCCCCACCGTCGGACGGCGGAGGATGACGCAATTATTCTGCACGGCGACAAACGCCATACCGAGCGCCGCCACCCCTTCAAATCCGAGGTTTCCTTCGGAAAAGTGGAGCTCGCCCGCTTCCTGCTGAAACCGCAGTTGCGCCGACGGCGTCAGCAGACGATCCTCACCGACATCGGTGGTCGCGACACGCGTGTGCCACGCAAACACCGCCGGGATGCATTCGGGATGCGGTTCTCTCATCGAATGACCTCAATGCCGCCCATGTAGGGACGCAGCACCTCCGGCACCGTCACAGAGCCGTCCGCGTTCTGATACTGCTCGACGATCGCGGGCATGACACGGCTGGTCGCCAGACCCGACGCATTCAGCGTGTGCGCCAGATGCATCTTGCCGTCCTCGCCGCGATAGCGGATGTTGCCGCGGCGCGCCTGATAATCGCGCGCGTTCGACGCGGAGCTGACTTCCTTGTAGATGCCCATGCTGGGGATCCACACTTCGATGTCGTAGGTTCTCGCCATCGAGAAGGAGCAGTCACCCGCCGCCAGCTTCTCCAGACGATAGTGCAGACCGAGCTTTTGCACCAGCGTTTCCGCCTTCTTAACCAGCTCTTCAAACGCCGCATCCGAATCCTCTTCGGTGGTGTACTGCACCATTTCCACCTTGTTGAACTGGTGACCGCGGATCATGCCGCGCTCTTCGGAGCGGTAGCTGCCCGCCTCACGGCGATAGCAGGGGGTGTAGGCGATGTATTTTCTCGGAAGTTCATCGGGGGTGAGGATCTCACCGCGATGCAGGTTGACAAGCGCCGTCTCCGCCGTCGGGAGCATGAAACGCTTTTCACTGCTGGTCGGGTTGCCGATCCAGTAGACCTCTTCCTCAAACTTCGGGAATTGACCCGCCGTGTAGCCGCACTCGTAGCCGAGCATATGCGGCGGCAGGATCATCTCGTAACCGTCTTTGATGTGCTCGTCGATGAAGAAATTGAGAAGCGCCCACTCCATGCGCGCGCCCATGCCGCGATAGATCCAGCTGCCGTTGCCGCCGAGCTTCGCGCCGCGCTCGTAGTCGATCAGACCGAGCGATTCGCACAGATCCACGTGGTTCTTCGGTTCGAAATCAAACTGCGGTTGCTCTTTGAAATAATGCACCGCCGCGTTGTTCTCCTTGCCGCCCGCCAGAAGATCCTCGTCGGGGAGGTTCGGGATGGAATACATCAGCTCTTTTTGCTTGTCGTCGAGCTCTTGGAGCTTCGCGTTGTCCTCTTTGATGGTCTCGGACAACTCTTTCATCTCCGCCATCAGCGCGGTGGTGTCCTCACCCGCCTTCTTCATCTGCGGGATCTGCTTGGATGCGGCGTTCTGACGCGCCTTGAGCGATTCCACCGTCGACAGCACCGCACGGCGCTCCTCGTCGATCGCCAAGATGTCGTCGATCAGCGTGTCGAGATCCATTTCGCGCTTTTTGACCGCCGCTTTGACAAAGTCGGGATTGCTGCGAACCAGTTTAATGTCTACCATATTTATGCACTTCTTTCTTTTGAAATACTATATATTGTGTTTTTATTCCTCGCCGCCCAGCGTTTTTGCCAGCGAACGAAGATCATCGACGTCAAAATATTCGATCTGCAACGTGCCGCCCTTTTTGCCTTTGGTCACCTTGATGCGGCGTCCCATCGACTCGGACAGAGCGAGCGCCACTTCCTGCTCAAATCCTGCAGAGAACGCGGGCGTTTTCTTGGGCGATTTTTGGTCGGCCTTGTGCGCCTTGACGAGTGCTTCCGCCGCGCGCACCGACAGATCCTGCTCAATGCAGATCTTGGCGGCGGTGTGCATCGCCGTCTCGTCCTCAAGGGCGAGCAACGCTCTCGCGTGACCCGCCGAAAGCGTGCCTTCCGACACCATCTGCGACACGGAGGCGGGCAATTTCAAGAGGCGCATGGCGTTGGCCACCGCGGGGCGGGATTTGTTGACCGCCGTCGCCACCTGCTCTTGCGTCAGGTCGTATTGCTCGATCAAATGCTGATACCCGAGCGCTTCTTCCATCGGATTGAGGTCTTCGCGCTGTAAGTTCTCGATCAGCGCGAGTTCCGCCGTTTCGCGGTCGCTCAGTTCCCGAATGACGACGGGAACTTCGGAAAGACCCGCCATCCGCGCCGCGCGCCAGCGGCGTTCGCCGGCGACGATCTGATAACTGCCGTCCGCCATCGGACGCACCAGAAGCGGCTGCAGGATGCCGTGCTTGCCGACGGATGCCGCCAGTTCCTCCAGCGCGTCGTCTTCAAATCGGTGTCGGGGTTGGTCGGGATTGGGGACAACGTCCACCAGACGCAAGGATACGGTCTTGCTGCCGTCCTCGGTACTGCTGTCCATCATCAACGCGTCCAAACCGCGTCCGAGACCGCCTTTTTTGATTGCCATCGGTTTTGAAACCTCCTTTTAGCGGCTTTTCGCGATCAGCTCCGCCGCTACATCCAAATACGCCGCCGCGCCGCGGTTGCCGCGGTCGTAATAATGGATCGGTTGACCGAAGCTGGGCGCTTCCGCCAGACGCACCGACCGCGGGATGGGCGTGGTGTATACTTTTTTCGGAAAATATCGTTTGACTTCCGCTATCACTTGTTGGGTCAGGTTGAGACGGCCGTCGTACATGGTGAGCAACACGCCCTCAATGTCGAGCGACGGATTGTACAAACGGCGCACACGGCGCACCGTGTCCATCAATTGCGCCAAACCCTCGAGCGCATAATATTCGCACTGGATCGGCACGACAAGCCCATCCGCCGCACAAAGCGCATTGAGTGTCAGCAAGCCGAGCGAGGGCGGGCAATCGATCAAAATGTAGTCGTACTGCGGTCTGAGAGTCGCGAGCGCCGCTTTCAAGCGGTTTTCGCGGCGCGAAAGCTCGATCAGCTCCACTTCCGCACCGGCGAGTTGGATCGCCGACGGCAACAGATCGAGGTTGGTGAACGGTGTATGGATCAACGCTTGCTCCGCCGACGCGCCGCCGATCAACAAGTCATACACAGAGATTCCTTGATCCCGCTTTTTTTGACCGAGACCGCTTGTGGCGTTGCCCTGCGGATCGAGATCCACAAGCAACACACGCTTATTCGACAGACCGAGTGCCGACGCCAGATTGACCGTCGAGGTGGTTTTGCCGACGCCGCCTTTTTGGTTGACGACTGCCAGGATTTTTCCCATACAGCGAAGCCCCTTTCTTCTCAAAATGCGGTACAAGCGGTATTATACCATAGCTTTCTCCAAGAAAAAAGCCTTTTTCGCGAAAAATTTTCAGATTTTTGTTTCACGTGAAACAATAAGGTCCGTGAAGGGTGAAGAATTTCCCTCGTAGGGGCATGCGCAACCCTTGCCCTCCCTTGTCAGGGAGGGTGGCTCGCCGCAAGGCG
>JAFQFZ010000023.1 GCA_017398425.1 Clostridia bacterium
AAAAACAAATGCCACAATTTTCGTTCCCACGGGGTCATGTTTTTACGGAGGTTTTTCGCAAGAGGGATGTTATCTTTGTTGTATTCTTTCATCGTCTCTCCCCCTGTCTCGCGTACGCGAGACATCCCCCTTCCGACGCGGCTTCGCCTTGCATGTATAACTTCCGCTTGCCAAATCAAAGATTTGGAGCGTCAGCCACGTCAGAGGGGGACAAGCGATGCTACATCCCCACCGGCGAGAATATCTCTCCCTCCGTCAAAACCTATGGTTTTGACACCTCCCTCGTCAGAGGGAGGCAAGGGGTTCATTTCACTGGAACGCCTGTGTGAGCATCGTCCATTGCTCGTCGGTCAGGACACGGTGCGGAATGACGACCACATCGTCGGTTTTGAACCGCAACACGATCGTATCGAGTGTCTCCTCGGTCGGAAGCGCGATGCGAATGTCCGCAAAGCGAAAGTACGCCTTCTCCAGTTCGTGATCGCTCACGTCGAGTCCGTCATCAAACAGCCAGACGTGCGCTGTCATCTGTTCCTCCGCCGCCATACGCGCCGTCGAGCGCATCCGCCAAAGCGGCACGAACCACATCACGGGGATCAAACCGAACGCCACCGCGGCGATCACGGCGGACATCGGTTCCTTCATCCCGTCCCAAAAGAAGGACACGAGCGACAGGATCCCCGCAACCGCCAAGGCGACCGTCTGCACGATGAGGCGTCCCTTTCCGGCGCGGCGCAGTCCCGCGCGCTGCAAGCCGTCGAGCCATTCCGCTTCGGTGGGACAGCAAGTAAAATCCGTTTTCAACATAGCCTTAAATATCCAAATTCGTGACGTATTGCGCGTTTTTCTCAATGAATTCCTTACGCGGCTCGACCTTGTCGCCCATCAGGATGGTGATGATGTCGTCTGCCTCGTGGAAATCGTCGAGGCGCACCTGATACATGGTGCGGAACGCGGGATCCATCGTGGTTTCCCAGAGCTGATCGGGGTCCATCTCACCGAGACCTTTGTAGCGCTGGACATCGGCGTTGCCGCCGAGCTCTTCGATATACTTGTCGCGTTCGGGATCGGAGAACGCGTAGCGCACCTGCTTGCCCTTGAACACTTTGAAGAGCGGCGGTTGCGCGATGTAGACGTGTCCTCCCTCGATGAGCGGACGCATGTAGCGGAAGAAGAAGGTGAGAAGCAACGTGCGGATGTGCGAGCCGTCGACGTCGGCATCCGCCATGATGATGACCTTGCCGTAACGCAGACGGGACAGATCAAATTCCTCACCGATGCCGCATCCGAGCGCAATGATCATCGGGAGTAGCTTTTCGTTGTCCATCACCTTATCGATGCGCGCCTTTTCGACGTTGAGCATCTTGCCCCACATCGACAGGATCGCCTGGAAGTTGCGGTCGCGACCTTGGATCGCAGAGCCGCCTGCCGAATCACCCTCGACGATGTACAGCTCGGTGCGCTCCGCATCACGCCAGATGCAGTCCGCGAGCTTTTCGGGCATACGGGTCGAGCCGATGGTGCTCTTTTTGCGCGCATTTTCGCGCGCTTTTTGCGCCGCCTCGCGCACGCGCGCGGCGTTGATGGCTTTATCGAGAATGGCGCGCGCCACCGACGGATTCTCGTCGAGGAACGGCACCAATTTTTCGTTGAGCAAACGGGTGACGAGCTTGCCGATGGCGGTGTTGCCGAGCTTCGCCTTGGTCTGACTCTCAAACTGCGCGTCGGTCAGCTTGACGCTGACGACCGCCGCCAAACCCTCGCGCACGTCGTCGCCCTTGAGGTTGCTGTCGTTATCCTTGAGCATCTTGTATTTGCGCGCATAATCGTTGAAAATGCGTTGCAATCCGTTTTTGAACGCCTGCTCATGCGTACCGCCGTCGATGGTGTGCATGTTGTTGGCGAACGAAAGGATGGACTCGTTGTAGCTGTCGGTGTATTGGAACGCCGCCTCCGCCACCGAATCGCCGTCCGAGATGGAGATGTGGATGACTTCTTCGTGCAGGGCGTTGCCGCGGATCTTGTTCAGATACTCGACGAACGACGAAATACCGCCCTCGTAGCAATAGGTATCCGATTTGATGTTGTCGGGATCGCGGCGGTCGGTCAGCGAAATACGCAGACCCGCGTTCAAAAACGCTTGCTCACGCAGGCGCTTTTCGAGAATTTCGTAATCGTAGACGGTCGTGTCCGTGAAGATGGTGGCATCCGGCTTGAAGCGGATAAAGGTACCCGTCTCGTCCGTATCGCCGATCACCTTCAAATCGGTCACGATGTTGCCCTTTTCGAAGCGCTGGGCGTAGATGTGACCCTCACGGGAGATCTCCACCTCGAGATAATCGGACAAGGCGTTGACGACCGAGCTACCGACACCGTGCAGACCGCCGGCGACCTTGTAACCGCCGCCGCCGAACTTACCGCCCGCGTGAAGCACGGTGAGCACCACCGTCACCGACGGCAGACCGAGCTTCTCGTTCATGCCGACGGGGATACCGCGTCCGTTGTCGCGCACGGTGATGATATCGCCGGGCTCGATCTCCACTTCAATGTGGGTGCAGTAGCCGGCGAGCGCCTCGTCGATCGAGTTGTCGACGATCTCATACACCAGATGGTGCAGACCGCGCTCACCCGTCGAGCCGATATACATACCCGGGCGTTTACGCACCGCCTCCAGGCCTTCGAGAACTTGAATCTGACCTTCGCCGTATTCTTCGTTCGTTGCCGTCAATTGCTGTTCTTCGGTGTTCATGGGTCGTTCTCCCTTCTTGAGATACACGTTTCGTTCCGTTTATTTCCATGCGTTTTCTACTCGTTTTTTTAACGTAGCGGCGGACAGCTGGCTCAGATAGACCCGCTCTCCCCCGTCATCCTCGCGGCACACCACAAACGACTTGGGAAGCTCGTAGGTGATGGTGGTCACCCGTCCCTCCTGCTCCGCGCGTGACAGATAATCGCGCGTGATTTTGGAAAGTGTGGTGTTATCGGTATCGAATATCCCGATCACGGTGGACGTACGCACCACCGTGTCCGCGCCCAGATGAAGATACATAGGCATCACCCTGTCAATTGTCCGTTTTCCATGTGAAAGACCTTGCCTCCCGTCAATTCCCGAACGGCGGTCGGTTCACAGCAGGTGATGAACACCTGAAATCCTTCGATATGGTTCAATATGTATTCCTGCCGCGAGCGGTCGAGCTCACTCATCACGTCGTCGAGCAGGATAACGGGTTTTTCGCCGTAGCCATTGGCCAGCAGCGTAGCTTCCGCGAGCTTGAGAGACAACACCGCCGAGCGCTGTTGCCCCTGAGAAGCAAACGCTCGCGCGGGATTCCCGCCGATGAAGACCTCCAGATCGTCGCGATGCGGTCCGACGGTCGTGAAGCCGGCGCGTAAGTCCGCCGCGCGGGATCCTTTGAGTGCGGCGTAGAGATCGCCTTCGCCTCCGACCGTTTCGTAGCGCACGGTCATCGCTTCGCGTCCTCCGGACAATCCGTCGTAGGTGGACGCGACAAACGGTGTCAGCGTCTCGACATACTCCCTTCGAAACCGTCGTACCTCTTCCCCGCTTTGCGCGAGGCGTTCGTCAAACGCATCCATCAAGATCGGATCCATCACGGCTTCGCCTTTTTTGACGGCTTTGATAAGCGCGTTGCGCTGGGATAACATGCGCGTGTATTGCAACAGACACGGCACGAACAGCGGGCGAAGCTGACAGCACGCCGCATCCAAAAACCGCCGCCGTTCTTCGGGTCCGTCTTTGATGAGTGAAAGATGATCGGGTGAAAAGATCACCGCACAAAACACGCCCATCAGCTTGGATGCACTTTTGAGCGGCACACCGTTGAGCGTGGCCGAGCGTCGCGTCGATACCTTCAAGGTCGCTTGCTGTCCGCGTCCTGCGGCGTAAAACGACACCTTGACTTCGGCGTCCTTTTGTCCGAATCCGACAAGCTCACTGTCTTTCGCCTTGCGAAAGCTCTTGCCGCCGGTAGCCAGCCACAATCCTTCAAGCAGATTGGTTTTTCCGTGGGCGTTGTCGCCGTAAAGGATGTTCATCCCCTCACACGGTGTGAGCACGGCACGTTCGATATTGCGAAACCGCCGCACCTCCATCGATGTCACGTGCATATCAAGTCGCCGCCTTCACCGTCACACGGCAACCGTCCAGCTCGACGCAGTCGCCGTCGCGCACCTTCTTACCGCGCATGAGACACACCTCACCGTTGAATGTCACGTCGCCGCCTTGGATGAGGGCCTTGGCTTCGCCGCCCGTCATCACAAGTCCGCTCAGCTTTAACAGCGCATCCATGCGGATAAATTCCGTGTGGATGGTGATGGTTTGTTCGTTCATAGGGTTCTCCTTTTATCGATCAAGCGTTTTTCACGCCGCCGGGCATGCGCACCGGCAACACAAGGAACAGAAAGTTTTCGCCCTCGGGCGGCAGGATCTTCATCGGGGACAGCGAGCCGTTCAGCTCGATGCGCACCTCGTCGGTCTCGGTATTTTTGAGGGCTTCCATCAGGAATTGATGGTTGAAGCTCATCATTTCTTCTTTTCCGTCGATCGCCGCGTTCATCACGTCGCTCGCACTTCCGAGCGGTGTCGAACAGCTGATCTTGATGCGATTGTTGCTGAAATTGCAGATGAGCGGCGATTTCACGCGATCGTTGATGACGATCGCCGCACGGCTCACCGACTGCATCAATTCGCGCGTGTTGACGCGGATGGTCGTGTTGACCTGTTGCGGGATCGCTTTACGGTAGGGCAGAAACTCACCGTCAAGCAGACGGGAGATCATCACGTAGCCGCCCACTTCGATGAGCACGTGGCGCTTGCCGACGACGATCGAGGTCGGGGTCTCTTCCTCATCGAGCAGTTTGAGAAGCTCGTTGAGCGTCTTGCGCGGAATGACGAACTGCATATTTTCGTCGCTTTGGATCGGTTCACTGCGAAGCGCCAGACGCGCGCCGTCCAAGCTCACGAGATTGAGCATTTTGTTGTGGATCTCGAACAGCGTACCCTTGTGCACGGGACGGCTCGAATCGGTCTGCGACACGGCAAAGATCGTCTGACGGATCATGCTTCTCAGCGTACCGCGCGCAATGACGAAACCGACACCGTCGGGCACCGTCGGGATCTCGGGATATTCCGCCGCCGAGATGCCCATGATCTCATAATCCGCCATGCCGCTTTGGATCTTGACGTTCATCTTTTCATCGGTGATGAGCGTCACAAGCTCTCCGGGCAGACCGCGCATGATGTCGCCGAACAGCTTCACCGACAGCACGATGTCACCCGGTTGCTTGACCTGCGCTTCGATGGACGTGGTGATACCCAGCTCCATATCGTAGCCTGCCAGATACAACGACGAACCGGCAGCTCTCAAGAGAATACCCTCAAGAGCGGGGAGGGTGGATTTGCCGGAGACGGCATGGCTGACGGTCGCGACCGCATCCAGCAGAGCGGCGGTGTTGCAAACAATATTCATAGAGGATCTCTCCTTTTCCGAAAGATGATTTTTTTGTGAAAAAGACCGGGGGAGGGAAAACGGGAAACGGGAACGCCGTTCCCATACACCATATACTTACTTTCTCATCATAATAATAAGGTCGGTGAAAAAGTGAAAAAGGGGTCTGAAGCCTTATGGGGAGCGGAAAACGCTCTTGAAAAACCTTTTTAACAGAATGTGGACAAGGTGGAAAGAGCAGGAGGGAGAGGGAGGATGTCCACATCGTGTGAAACGATGTGAGTGGAAAGTGGAAAGACGTGTGAAAAGATTGCGTTTTCCACACGATTCCACAAATTTCTCACACGCCGTTTTGTGGATTATTTTTCGCTTAAGTTTTTGATGATATCGTTGACCGTATTTTTGAAAGTGGGGTCGGTCTGCATGATCTCATCCACCTTACGCAACGAATACAGCACCGTCGTGTGGTCGAAACCGCCGAACTCCTTACCGATCTCTTCTTGCTTGAGACCGGTGATGCTGCGCACCACGAAGATCGCCACCTGCCGTGCGCGCGCGATCTGCGCGGTACGGGATTTGGAAAGAATGTCCGCCGCCGACACGTTGAAGGTGCGGGATACCTCGCTGATGATGCGGTCGATGGTGACGGGGGTGGGCTGATTGTTGGTGCGGATGTCGCGGATGGCGTTTTGCGCCGTGGCGAGCGTGGGGGAGTTGCCGCCGATGAGGTATTGCGCGTGCATGGTTTTCACAACGCCCTCCAGCTGGCGGACGTTCGATTTGAGCTGAGAGGCAATGTACTCGCACACATCGTCGGCAATGTGCATATGCAACAGATACGCCTTGCGCTTAATGATGGCGATGCGAGTCTCGAGATCGGGCGGTTGGATGTCCGCCAAAAGACCCATCTCAAAACGACCGCGCAGGCGATCCTCGAGCGTGGCGATCTCGCGGGGGGGACGATCCGACGTGATGACGATCTGACGACCGGCGTTGTGCAGATAATCAAACGTATGGAAGAATTCTTCCTGCGTTTGCGTTTTGCCCGCGAGGAACTGGATATCGTCGACGAGCAGGATGTCCGCCTGACGATAGCGCTTGCGGAAATTGTCGATCGTGCCGTCGGCGAGGGCTTTGATGAAGTCGTTGGTCATTTCTTCGCACTTGGTGTACAACACGCGAAAATGCGGATTCTTTTCACGTGCCGCCGCACAGATGGCGTACAGCAAGTGGGTTTTGCCGAGACCCGATCCTCCGTAGATGAAGAGGGGATTGTAGTGACCCGCGGGGTTCGACGCCACCGACAACGACGCCGCATGGGCGAAGCGGTTCGATGCACCGACGATGAAATTTTCAAAGGTGTAGTCGCCCGTCTCCGCCGTGCGGTTGAAGAAATAGTCCGAGTCGAAGCTGTCGTCCGACGGGGTGGGTTCGATGACGGGCTTGCGCTCGACGCTGACAATGTTCAGTTTGACGGGGAAGCCGAGCACGTGAGAGAACGACTCCTGCAGACGCTCACCGTACTGCTGGTCGATGATGTTCTTTTGGAAGTCGGTGTTGACCTCCAGATGCACCACGCCGTTGTCAATGGATTTGAGCGACAGACTGCCGATCCACATATCGATGGCGGCCTCGCTGATGTCGTAATTTTCCTGCAGATATTGCATGGTGTAGATCCACACCTGATACAACGAATGAATGGATTCCGAGCCGGACATACGTTCAATACAACTCCTTTTTTGGAAATGAAAATGACGGCTTTTGATAGTTACCGCTAATTATGCATTATACTCTACTATAATATCATATATAGATAAATATTTCAACCTTAATTTATATATAGAAAAAAGTTTTTCACAAACCGGCGCACAAAGTGAAAACATTTTTGCAATCTTTTCGAATAATCTACAAAATATTGTGGGGGAGGAGGGGAAATACCACAAAAATCAAAAAAAAGTTGCCGTGAAGCCGTTTTTTGGTGTTGACTTTTGAATTACTTTTAGGTTATAATGTATCCTCGCAAGGCTGTGTCTTTGTGAGATTCGGAAAACTGCGGTTTTTCGGATCCAGAAAATATTATCACGAGCGCAGGATCATCGCGTTTGACGAAAGGGGGAGCATACGATGTTTCGTACCTATCAACCGAAAAAGCGCCATCGCAAGATGGAACATGGCTTCCGTAAAAGAATGGCTACGGCCAACGGTCGCAAAGTGCTGGCACGCCGCCGTGCAAAGGGAAGAAAGAAACTGACCTACTAAAAATGGCCACCTTCGTGTGGCTTTTTTTTATAACGGTCACACGAGGAAGGAGCCGCGCACATGGCGAAATCGAAGGCAACGGTTCTCAATCAGAACAAGGATTTTCGCACGCTTTATTATCGCGGCAAGTCGCAGGTCGGTCCCTGCCTTGTCACTTATGTAAGAAAAAATCGCCTCGGTGTCTGCCGTGTCGGGATCACCACCGGCAAAAAGATCGGCAAGGCCACCGCTCGCAATCGTTGCCGCCGCCTCATTCGCGAGGCGTATCGTCTTCTCAGACCCTCGATCGAGGGAAGCTGGGATATCGTGTTTGTCGCCAGAACACGGACGGCAAACTCCTCCATGCAACAAGTGAAAAAGACGATGGAGGCGCATTTCTGCGCACTTTCACTGTTGCCTACTACTTCGTTAAAACGGAGGAATACCGATGAAAACGCTTCTTCTTAAGATGATCCGTTTTTATCAGCGTCACATTTCCCCCAATACACCGCCCGCTTGTCGCTTTACGCCCACCTGTTCTCAATACGCGGTCGAAGCCATCACCCGCTTCGGTGCGATCAAGGGAACGGGTCTTGCCGTTTGGCGTATTTTGCGTTGTAACCCGTGGGGAGGTCACGGCTACGATCCCGTCCCGGAGAAGAAGCCGAAAAAAAAGAAGCACTAAGCAGAAGGGATTGTTTCAATCATGCCGGATATTTTCGGAATGATCGCAGGCTTGCTCGGACCGGTCATGAAATTTATCTACGATCTGGTTCACAACTACTTCATTGCGATCTTCATTTTTACGCTGCTCATCCGCATTCTGTTGTTCCCGACCTCGCTCAAGCAACAGAAAAACGCCGTGGACCGTGCGCGCATTGCGCCGCGTCTCGAGCGCATCCAAAAGAAATACGCCAACGATCGTCAAAAGCTGGCGCAAAAACAACAAGAACTCTATGAGCGCCACGGCGTTAAGATGACGGGCGGTTGCTTGCCGCTGCTTCTCTCGATGCTGGTGCTCCTCGGTGTTATCGGTGTCATCTATTCGCCGATCACCTATTTGTCCGACGCCAATGCCAACACGGTGCAGGTCATCGAGATGGTGATGGAAGAAGATATGGAGAAGCTTCCCGCCTTTGCCGACGGCAACAAGGACAACAACCTGCGCGAGGGCTACTACAAAGAGCTCGATATCCTCAAAATGCTCAATCAGGTGTCCTCGGACGGCACGACCACCTATCGTGAGATGGTGATCGCGGAGCTGAACGATCCGTCGATCGAGACCTTGAAAAAGGTGTACGGCGAGAACTTCAACCAAGAGCAGTATGAGGCCAATAAGGACAGCACCGACGTCAACAAGAATTATGTGTTGAACTTCAAGTCGAAGGTGCTTAACGGCAAGACCGCGGAGGAGATCTGCGACAATCTGACGGGACTCGGTTATCAGTTCATGCCGTTCGGCGTGGATAACCTCGGTTTCCTTGATCAGCCGTGGACGGCGGATGCTTCGGGTAACACCTTCAACTGGCTGTGGATCGTTCCGCTGATTTCGGGCGGTACGTCGTTCCTGGTCAGCTTCATCTCCATGAAGTACCAAAAGAAAGCGATGCCGCAGAACCAGCCGGGTCAGGGTTGCACCAACAACATGATGCTCATCTATATGCCCGCGTTCTCGACCTTCATCGCGTTCACCGTGCCGGGCGCTGTGGGTATCTACTGGATCATTTCAAACCTGTTCTCGCTGTTGCAGACGTTCATCCTCAATAAGATCTACGATCCCGCCAAGGCGCGTGCCGAAGCGGAAAAAGAGTATCAAGAGCGCCGTCGTCAAAAGCAAGAGGACAAAAAGCGTCTTGCCAGGGCGCGTCAGCGTGAGGAAGCCGAAGCGCGCAAGGCCGAGCAGGAGCTCGAACGTCAGCGCGAGGAATCCCGCGAGATGAACAAGAATAAGAAGAAGGGTTCTTCGGCGGCGAAAAAACCGCAGAATGAGGAAAAACCCGAAGAAAACGGGACGACGGATGCCGTCGAAACTACGCAGCCCGTAGAGGACGCCGCAGAGACTGCGACGGAAGAATGAGAAAGGATTCGATACACTATGCGTAAAGAATGTGTGAAAGAAGCCGCCACGATCGAAGAAGCCAAAGCGCTGATCGCGGCGGAACTGGAAGCGGCGGAGGATGCCATCGCGTTTGAAGTGGTGCAGGAGCCGCAAAAGAAGACGTTCGGTCTGTTCGGCGGTGCCAACGCGATCGTCAAGGGTGTGTACGAGGTAGCGGAATCCGCGTCGGAAGCCGCCAAAGCGTATTTGGAGACCTTACTTGCCACGATGGGCGCAAAAGCGACCGTCGAGATCAAGGAAGAGGAGAACGGTTGCTGTCTGATGATCGAGGGCGAAGACCTCGGTTTCATCATCGGTCGCCGCGGCGATACGCTCGATGCCCTGCAGTATCTGACGGGTCTTGTGGCGAACCGCAACGAGAAGGATTACTATCGTGTGACGCTGGATATCGGCAACTACCGCGAGAAGCGCGAGCAGGCGCTCAAGGGTCTGGCACACAAGATGGCCAACCAAGCCGCCCGCACCGGTCGCAAAAACTCGCTCGAGCCGATGAATCCCTATGAGCGCCGTCTCATCCACACCGCGGTGCAGGATGTCAAGGGTGCGACTTCGTGGAGCGTCGGCAGTGAACCGAACCGCCACGTGGTGATCGGTCCTTCCGATGACAACCCGAAGAAGAACAGCCGCAACCGTCGCGGCGGTCGCGGTAAGAGCGGCAAGAGCGGCGAAGCACGCACGAACAACGGTGAAAACGCACCGCGCCGCGAGAAACTGCGCGACAGCGACTACGTTATCAAGCCGCCCGAGCGTCAGATCCGCCAGTTTGTGTCCCGCAGTAATCCGCTCCCGATGGCGGATGGTGCCACTCCGCCTGAGAAGACGAAGTCCGAAAAGGAACTCACCGCCACTCTCTACGGCAGAATCGATCTGTAATACATTCAAAAAGCGTGTGTCTGAACGACACACGCTTTTTTTACGCATAATTCCCCATAATCCCACATAGAATGGCACAAAAAGGGGGAATGGGGCATGGGATGTTCTTGCAAACGTGTCGTGACGGTGCGACCGGCGTGCCACGGATGGCGCGTGTGCGTGTCACCGTGGGTCGCGGTGGCGGTGATAGTGTTGTTTATGGCGGTGTTGTTCACAAGGTGCCGTGCGGCCTCCTGCGCGGTCACGGATGTTTCACGTGAAACATCTGTGGCAACGACCCAAAACGAAGACGTTTTGTAGGGAACGGATTCATCCGTTCCGTTGATGAATACGGTGGCAACCATCTTGCCTCCCTCATTGAGGGAGGTGGATTTCGGCGAAGCCGAAAGACGGAGGGAGTTTTCGTACAAAACGGGCGCACGCAGAGGTGCGCCCCTACGTCAGTCGATGAGATCGCGTAGGGGACGGGTTTCCCGTCCCGTTTTCCACAAATCTGGGGCACCTAGGCGCCGCCGTTCGGTAACCAATGGCAACCTTGTAGG
>JAFQFZ010000024.1 GCA_017398425.1 Clostridia bacterium
GTCGCACGATCTGCGTACACCGCTGACCATGATCATCGGCTACGGTGAAGCGATCCGAGACCTTCCCGAAGAGGATACGCACGAAAACATTCAGGTGGTCATCGAAGAGGCAAAGCGGTTAACGCGCCTTGTGGATGACGTACTGGATCTGTCCAAATTGCGTGCGGGCACGCAAAGCGTCGATTACCAAACGGTAGATCTGTGCGAGATCGTCGGACGCATGGTCACGCGTTGCCATCGCCTGGTCGAACCGAACGGCTTTTCGGTGCGTTTTGAAACAGACGAAAAGCTGGTCGTGCAGGCTGATGAATTGCGCCTGTCGCAAGCGGTTTATAATTTGATCGGCAACGCGCTTGCACATGTCGGTGACGATCAAACGGTGGTCGTTCGCGCGGAGCGATGTGAGACGTTCGCGCGCGTCAGCGTGATCGATCACGGCGACGGGATTTCTGCGGAGGATCGCGAAGCGATTTGGGAACGCTATTACAGCCGCGGACACGCCAAGTCGAACAGCGGTGTCGACAACACGGGGCTTGGCTTGTCCATCGTGCGTGCGGTGGTAGATCTGCACGGCGGTGAGTGTGGGGTGGAGGATGCGCCGCAGGGCGGCAGCGCCTTCTGGTTTACCATTCCGCTTTCAGAAACCAAGGGTTAAAAAAACGCCTCTCCGACATCGGTCGGGGAGGCGTTTTTCGCTCAATGCGTATAGGAGGGCGGAGTTTTTTGATCCAATCGACGAAGCTCACGTGCATAGAACAGCAACGCATCCTCAATATTCCGTTTTTGCTTCTCGTCGGTTGTTTCTGCCAACATGGCCGACAAATGCAACAGATGCTGCAACACATATTGACGCTCGCTCAAAACGATCACCTCGTTCTCATTATGCACGGTAAAGAAATAAATATCCGCATTGACAAACAATACGGATTCAGCGTATAATAAGCGTGATTTAAAGGAGGCGAAAGCAAATGTTCGATGCGTTTGCAAACGAATGGATCGTCGTGATGTATCTTGTTGCGGCGGCGGCGCTGGTGTTTTTTTCCATCAAGTGCGCCAACTATGTCGATCTGCTCGATAAAAAGACCAACATGTCCGGCGCGTTCATCGGCGGTGTTATTTTGGCGGCGGTCACGTCGCTTCCGGAGTTTGTCACCAGTCTGTCCGCGATCTATGCGGTCAATAATCCGAGCTTGATCGTCGGTAACGTTCTCGGCAGTAATGTATTCAATTTGTGCATTTTCGGCGGTTTGACGCTCATCACGGTCAAAGCATTTTCAAAAGCAAAGGTCGGCAAATCGCACCGCGCGACCATTCTGTGTTCACTTGTTGCGTACGGCTTGACCGCGGCGACGATGTATCTCGGTCAGAACGGCAAAAACTTTGCCCGTATTTCGGATATCGAGATCAATTTGGCATCGATCCTCATTTTGGTGGTGTACGGCATCTCCATTCGTTTCCTGTCGGGTGATGACAACGAAAACGATGAGGAGGACACGTCTCCGCTGACCGTCAAGCAGGTTGTTGCCCGCTTTGTTGGAATGGCGTGCGGCCTTGTGCTGATGAGTGTCCTCGTGACCATGCTCACCGATCAACTGCAAGTGCGTTTTCAACTGGATGCGTCGCTGGCCGGCGCGATCTTCCTCGGCGTGGCAACGTCGCTTCCCGAGCTGTCCTCGAGCATTGCGTTGGTGCGATTGAAGAACTACAACGCCATGGTCGGTAACGTGGTTGGCAGTAACATGTTCAACTTCACCATTTTTGCGGTGGCGGACATTTTGGCGGGTTCCACCGTAGTCTACACGTCGCAGGGACAAACAGGTGCCATGGTGCTGTTCGGAACGGTATCCTCGCTTCTGGTGCTCGGCACGTTGTTGCTTCACGGGCGCGAGGTTAAGAACGCCCTGCAGCCGAAAAATTACCGAGTCGTGTACGCTGTGAGCGGTGCGCTGGTTCTGGCGGCGTATGTGACATCGCTGGTCGTTCCGATCGGAGGATGAAATAATAACAGAAAAAGGCGGTTGCAAAGCAACCGCCTTTTTGTTGTATATTTCGGATCAGTCTTCGAAGCTGATTTCCTTGCCCGCTTCGGAGGAGTCGTAGATCGCTTGCATGGTGCGAGCGGTCACGGCGACCGTATCGATGTGGGAGGGGAGCTTCTCGCCGCTTTGGATGCAGGAGATGAACGCGTTGATCTCTTCTTGGAACATATCCTTCGTTTGGAAGGAGGGTGCCATGTCGTAGAGCATGCCGTTCTTCACGCCGTAGAGACGGAAGTCGCCGCCGTATTGCAGACGAACGCCCGCTTTGTCACCGAGGAAGTCGATGTACATTTCACCGACACCGATGTTCTGGGCCCACGCACCGTTGAGGGTGATGGTCGGGCCTTCGGTACGGATCATCGCGGTGACAAAGTCATCGACGTCGTAGGTACCCTCGAAGTCCGCCGAAATGGAAGACCACATATTGACGTACGCATAGTCTTTGATGTTCTTGCCGAGCTTGCAGTAGGCTTTACCCGAAACGGTCTTAGCCGCGGGGTCGCCGGTGCAGTACATGATCAGATCGAGGAAGTGAACGCCCCAGTCGATGAGAACGCCGCCGCCTGCGATGGCTTTCTGCGTGAAGGGACCGCCGATGCCGGGGATGGAACGATGAGCGCGGAACGAACCGTACACGTGATACACTTCGCCGAGGTCACCGTTGTCGATCAGCTCCTTGATACGGTTGACGGCGCTGTTGAAACGGTTGACCACACCGATGTTCAGCGTCATGCCGGTCTCGTGTTGCACCTTTTGCATCTCGAGAACTTCCGCGTAGGTGCGAGCCGCAGGCTTCTCGCAGAGAACGTGCTTGCCGGCACGCATCGCGTCGATGGAGATGGTGGGGTGCATGTCGTTCGGGGTGCAAACAGAGACAGCCACGATCTCGGGATCGTTGAGAGCTTCGTGGTAATCTTCGATGGCGATGCCGCAACCGTACTTTTCAACGGCGGCAGTCGCACGCTCGGGGATAATGTCGCAGAAATATTTGATCTCCGCATCTTCACAGTTCATGTAGGACGGAATGTGGGCGCTGTTGGCGATGGTACCGCAACCGATCACCGCTACTTTGATTTTGCTCATGTTGGTTTACCTCCGTAAAATTAAAGTTTGGAACGCAGAAGATCCATAGCCATTTTCACATCGGCAACGGGATCGGGACCGACCTCGCGCTCGATGGTGAGATACCCGTGGAAGCCAATCTCGCGCAGAGCGGCAAGATAGGCATCGAAATCCACTTTGCCTTCTCCGAGAGGGGTCTCGAGGAAGTAATCGCCGAGGCGAAGGTCGCCGATACCGCCGTCGGCAAAGAAGTCGTAGATGATGTTCGGGTCGGTCTTTTGGAGCATGATGCCGTCTTTGGCGTGGGTGTGCACGATGTAATCCTTGAGCAGGTGCACTGCTTCGACGGGATCCTGATCCGCCACCATGATGAAGTTGGCGGGGTCAAGGTTGACCGCCATGCCTTTGCAGTCAAGGCTGTCGAGGAATTCCTTGAGGATGATGGCCTTTTCGGGGCCGGTCTCAATCGCGAAGAACATGCCTTGCTCTTCGGCGTAGGTGCCCAGCTCCTTGCAGGCTGCCTGCATGACTTGATAACGTTCGCAGGTCTTGTCCTCGGGGATGACACCGATATGGGTGGTGAGCACCGTTGCACCGAGTTCCTTGGCAATTTCGGCAATGCGCTTGGAAGTGGCGATCTTTTGGGGGTTGTCTTCGGCACGGGCGAAGCCGTGACCGCCGAGATCCGCGCAAACCGCCGAGATCTCCAGTGCGTTATCGCTCAAAATCTGCTTGACTTCGGCGATCTTTTCGGGGGTCATGTTCTCGGGAGCGAGCTCGCCCTCGACCATGTACATCTGGATGCCGTCCGCGCCAAGCTCCTTGGCGATTTCGACGTTGGTCTTGAAATCCTTGCGGAAGCTGTCCACGATGATGCCCAGTTTGAAATCTTTCATGTTACCATTCCGTCCTTTCACAGACACGAAAAATGACGAAGCGACGCTTCTACGTTGTATTTTATACAATTTGTGACGGTTTGTAAACCCTTTTCTGCAAGAATTACGCATTGTTTTTCATCGGTTTTCGGCATAGACTTGCAAAAATCGACAAATGTGAGTATCATAAAGAAAAAGGAGGGGATAACGATGAAAGAGGGACGTAAAACCGCGCTGCTGTGGTGTATGGCGGCGGTGGTGTTAGTGCTTTGTATCCTGGCGTCGATCTTTGCGTTGCCACCTCCGTTTCCGACGTATGTACAGTCGTCCGATGAGATCGCGTCATCGTGGGATGAAGCGAAGATCGATCTGCAGAATCGCGGAAAGTTGGATGTCAACACAGCCACAAAAGAACAGCTGATGATTCTTCCGGGGATGACGTCGTATATCGCTGACGATCTGCTGGATTTGCGCGATTCTTTGGAGGGAAAGCAGTTTTCAAGCCTGGAGCAATGGCTGCGTGTGAAGAATGTTACGTCGGATTTGCTCGAAACGTGGAAAGAGCGGGCGTTTTGCGGATAAAAAACGACTTTTTTCCATGTAAAACGGTTGCGTTGAGTGTATTTTTTTGTTATAATCAATAGAAGATATGTATGATGGGAGGACTATGGAATGCATGTTACGTTGATCGCGCACACCCCCGATCCCGAAAAGGCCGTCGCGGCGGCGGCTAAGCTCTGCTACAGCAGCAGTGACGTGCAGACGTTGATGGATAATTTGACGCCTGAAAAGGTGGAGAGCTTTGTGGAACTTTTGTCTTCCTACGGACACGAAAGCCCCATCGAGCACGTCAGCTTTACGTTCGGCATCGAAGGCATTTCGCGCAGTTGTACGCATCAACTCGTGCGCCATCGCATTGCTTCCTACAGTCAAAAGAGTCAACGGTATGTCAGCGAAAAAGGTTTCGAATATATCACGCCTCCTGCTGTGGCGGCCGATGAGACGGCGCTCGCGGCGTATGAAGCAACTATGGAGCAAATCTCGCAGGCGTACAATACGCTGGCCGATATTCTGGAAAAAACGCACACCGCCGAATTGATCGCGCAGGGAAAGAGCGAACAGGATGCCGCCCGCGCGGCGCGCAAGATCGCCATCGAGGATGCGCGGTTTGTGCTTCCCAATGCGTGCGAAACAAAGATCATCGTCACGATGAACGCGCGTACACTGATGAATTTTTTTCGTCATCGTTGTTGCAATCGCGCACAATGGGAGATCCGTGCGGTAGCGGATGAGATGTTGCGCCTTTGTCGTGAAGCGGCGCCCGCTTTGTTTTCACATGCCGGCCCGTCTTGCGTGAACGGCGCTTGCCCCGAAGGGGCGATGACCTGCGGACGCATCAAAGAAATGCGTGAGCGTTATGCTGTGAAGAAGTGAGGGAACTCTCAATGGCCAAATTGATCGTATTGGACGGATTGGACGGAAGCGGTAAAAGCACACAGCTTGATGCGGTGGATGCGTGGATGACCGCCAGAGGGATTCCGCATAAGCAGATCTCGTTCCCGGATTATTCCAATCCCTCTTCGGCGCTGGTGCGCCAATATCTTGCCGGCGACTTCGGAACGACTCCCGATGCAGTGGGAGCGTATGCCGCTTCGTCGTTTTACGCGGTGGACCGCTATGCCAGTTTCAAGAGCTTTTGGCAAACGGACTACGAAGACGGTACGGTGATCGTGGCGGCGCGCTATACGACTTCCAATGCCATCCATCAAATGTCCAAGCTCCCCGAAGAGCAATGGGATGCGTACTTGGCGTGGCTTGCGGATTATGAATATCGTTTGCTTGGCTTGCCCAAGCCCGACTTGGTCATGTTTTTGGATATGCCTCCCGAGGTTTCGCAAGCACTGATGACCTCGCGCTACGAAGGGGATGAGTCCAAGAAGGACATTCATGAGCGCGATCGTTCGTATTTGTTGACCTGTCGAAAAGCGGCGCTGTATGCCGCCGAGCACGACGGTTGGCAGGTGGTGCCGTGTGCTGAGAACGGGGCACCGCGCACGATCGAATCCATCACCGCCTCCTTGACGACACTTGTGGAGTCGGTGTTATGAGTGAAAGGGAACTTCGGCTTGCCGATGAAAGGGATATCCCCACGCTGAAGTCTCTGTGGGCGGCGGCGTTTCCCGATGAGGATGCGACCGATATCGACGCCTTTTTTGATCGTTTTTTTAACATGTGTGCGGTACCGCTCGTCTGTGAAAACGGGACGGCGGTATCGATGTTGTTTTTGATTCCTCAAAGGTTGCGTTGCCCTTCGACGGTCGTTTCAACGGCATACATTTACGCCGGCGCTACGCGGACGGATCGCCGCGGGCGCGGATTGTACCGTCTTCTTCTGACATACGCCGAACAGGTGGCGCGTAAAAACGGAGTGCAGGCGCTGTTTCTGCGTCCGGCGTCTGCACGTTTGGAGGAAAGCTATCGGCGCATGGGCTTTACGGTATCGATGTGTTGCGATTGCGCAGATGTGCAGAGGGATGGCGACATTACCTTTTTGGAGATGTCGGCAGCGGCGTATGCGGAGAGACGGCGGTTCCTGCTGGATCGCTTGAGTGTGCCGTACGTCGATTGGGATGAGGCGGTGATCGCCCATGCACAGCGATGGTGCCGGGCCGTGTCGTGCGGTGAGGGTGCGTGCGCGCTCGTTGCACGGGACAACAGTTGCATCTGGGAATATCTGAGCACCGATGCGACGGTGCGATGGCCGTTCGCGGTACGCGCGTGTCGTTTCCCGGGCAGTTCGACAACGATCGGCTTGCTCAAACCGCTCGATGATATGGATGCTTTGAAGTCATCACCGTTATATATGGGATATGGCTTGGAATGAAAGGATGGCAAATCATGGTCTATGTGTTGCTGGCGCCCGGATTTGAAGAGATCGAAGCGATCGCACCGATCGATTTGATGCGTCGAGCAGGTCTCGAGGTTCACACGGTAGCGGTGTCCGATAATCGTCTTGTGACGGGTTCGCATGGGATTTCCGTAATGACCGATCTTCTTGCGTCCGAAGTAACCACCGACGGACTTCAAGCGGTTATTCTTCCGGGAGGTTTGCCCGGGACTACGAACCTGGAGGCTGATGCAACGGTGCAATCCCTGCTGGATCATGCATCGAGCAACGGATTGGTGCTCGGTGCGATTTGTGCCGCACCGAGTGTGTTGGGGCATAAGGGATTGCTCTGCGGTAAACGTGCGGTTTGCTATCCCGGTTTTGAATCGGCATTGCAAGGAGCGATCGTGGACACCGAAGCCTTGTGCGTGATCGACGGCACGGTCGTTACCGCAAAGGGAGCCGGTGCCGCCGTGGAATTCGGCTTGGCTCTGGTCAAGATCATGGTTTCTGATGCTGTATCGCAGAAATTGAGAGAAGGAATACAATGCAAGTAACGGATATTCGTCCCATTAAGCAGGAACTGCGTTCGCGGTATAAGGCGCAACGTCGTGCCATGGATCCGCAGGAAAAAGCGCAGAAAGATTCCGGCATCGCTTCGCGTGTGCGGAGGCTGTGGCAGTATAACAAAACCGATTGTCTGCTTTGCTACGTTTCCACCGATATTGAAGTCGATACGCGCCGTATCATCCAGCAGGCGCTTGAAGACGGGAAAAAGGTGGCGGTGCCGCGCTGTGTGCCCGGCACACGCTTGATGGAGTTTTATTATATTCATTCGCTTTCGGAATTGTCCGACGGAGCATTCGGTGTATTGGAGCCGACGCCCGATCCCGAGCGTCTTTTGACCGATCTGAGCGGAGGACTTTGCCTGATTCCGGCACTTTGCTACGATCTGCAGGGATACCGCCTCGGATACGGGAAAGGGTATTATGACCGCTTCCTCGCTTCGTTCGGCGGATCGCTTGTGGGTTTGTGCTACAGCGATTGTATTGAGTCGCACCTGCCGCACGGACGATATGATCGCCCGGTGGAAACACTCGTGACCGATCAATATATTCGACGTATTCAACGTCGTCGATGATTTTTACAGAGGAGGGATTGTGAGATGGAACAGGATAAGCGAATGAACGACGAATGGGATTCGCTTCTTTCGGATCTGGATGATACGTTACGCGAAACCGATTCGTCGGCAACGCACATCGATCTGGAGCAATCCGCATCGCGCACATCACCGAATACCGCGTATGTCAGCTTTGAAAATGAGGAGGCCGCCCCCGACGCAACAGCGGCGTTTACTGTGCCTTCTCCGCCGGATTTTGACGTGACCAAGGCTATGGACGGGTTGCTGTCTCCTGTGCCGACGCAGGAGACGGATGACGTGAAGGTGTTTGATTCGAGCGAGCCTTCTGCCGAGTGTGCAACGGACGATGCGGTTTCCAAAACGACCGTGATCGCCGCTACTCAGGTGTTGCCCGAAGCTAAGAAGGATGCGGTCGAAGACAAAACTCCCAAAGGGAAAAAGAACAAAAACGAAGCCATGGGATGCCTGAAATCCCTGATTTACATGACGATCGTGCTGGTCTTGGCGATCATCCTCGGCTATTTCTCGGCGTGTGCCGTGATCGATGTGATGGGACTGTATAATGACGGTACCGAGTTGCGCATCACGGTAGAGGAGGGCGACGGCACTCAAGAGATCGCCCAACTTTTGGAAGAGAAGGACATCATCGATTATCCGCTTGTGTTCCGTGTGTTCTGCAAGTTCAAGGGCGATAGTGCAGCGTTCCATCCGGGTGACTTTGTTGTCCGCCGCGGTATGGATTACAACGCGCTGATCAACACCCTCAGTCAAGGCGAAATGCTCGAAACGGTGACGGTCATGATCCCCGAGGGCACGACGCTTGAGGGTATTGCCGCGATTCTTGAGAAAAACGAAGTGTGTACCGAGGAGCAGTTCTTCGACGGATTGGAGTCGTTCGATTACGACCAATACGATTTCTTTAAGGAGATCCCCCAAGAGAAACGTGCCAATCGCACGTACCTTGCGGAGGGCTACTTGTTCCCGGATACGTACGAGTTCTATGTCAACGATGCGGCGACATCCGTGATCGGTCGCATGATCGATAACTTCGAAGTGCGTTCCAAGGATGCATTTGACAGCATTCGCGCATCGGGACGTACGGTCGACGACGTGATCATTGCAGCTTCTATCGTTCAGCAGGAAGCCGGCGACGCTAAGGATATGCCGCGTGTGATGCGTGTTATCGAAAATCGTCTTGCCAACCCGAGCAGCTTCCCGCGTTTGGAGATGGATTCCACGCAGGATTATCTTGACGGACTGGATAACGTCAGCGGTGACGCGTATCAAAGTTCGTATGATACCTATAAAATGCAAGGTATGCCCAGCGGTGCTATCTGCAATCCCGGATTGCAGGCGATCAATGCCGCGATCAACCCCTCGCAAGAACCCGATATTCTCAATTGCTTCTATTTTGCCAGCGTGATCTCGACGGGTGAGACGAAGTTCTCCGAAACGTTTGCAGAGCATGAAGCATGGTGCATCGAACATGGCGTGGGTGTATACGGAGATTGATGTCAACTATGATGGATTCATCGATTGAATTATTATCCCCTGCGGGCGACCGCGAACGTTTGGAAGCGGCACTGCAGTACGGTGCCGATGCGGTGTATCTGGCGGGAACATCCTTTGGAATGCGCACCGCCTGCAAGAATTTTGACCCCGATGCGCTTCGTTCGGCGGTAGCGCGTGCACACAGTCTCGGGAAAAAGGTGTACGTCACCTGTAATACATTGCCGCGCAACGATGAGGTGGAACAACTTCCGGCTTTCCTTGAAATGGTGGATGATGTCGGTGCGGACGCGTTGATCGTGGCAGATATCGGTTTACTCCCGCTTGTCAAGCGCCATGCTCCGCATTGTGCGATCCATGCTTCGACTCAGCTTGGAGTGGTGAATTACGCTACTGCTTCGATGTTGTGGGATCTCGGCGTTTCTCGCGTCGTTTTGGCGCGGGAAATGTCGTTGGAGGAGATCGCCGCTCTGCGTGCGAAAACGCCCAAGGATCTCGAACTTGAAGCGTTCGTGCACGGCGCGATGTGCATGGCGATTTCGGGACGTTGTATGTTTTCGTATTATCTGGCAGGGCGCGATGCCGGCCGCGGCGATTGCTCTCAGCCGTGCCGTTGGGGATACGAATTTGTGGAACCGCATCGTCCCGATCGGGTGATGTACGCTGAGGAGCATTCGAAGGGCGCGTATTTGTTCAACGCCAACGATTTGAATATGCTCGAGCATATTCCTGCGCTTGTGAAAGCAGGAGTCCGATCGTTCAAAATTGAGGGGCGTGCCAAGGCGCCGTACTACGTGGCGGTGATCACCAATGCCTATCGTCAAGCGCTCGATGCCTTTAAGGCGAGCGGTTGCGCGGCGGATTTTGTTCCCGAACCGTGGATCTTGCAAGAGGCAAACAAGGTGAGTCATCGTCCGTATTCCACCGGATTTTATTTCGGTCAGCCGACACAAAATAACGCTTTCGGCGGCTATGTGCGTTCGTATGAAGTGGCGGCTGTTGTCACGGACTATCGTGACGGTCGCTTGTGGTTGCGTCAACGCAATCGCTTTTTTGAAGGTGAGACGTTGGATGCGCTTATTCCGGGCGGAAAACCACAGCTCATCCCGGCGATCGATTTGCGCGATGAAAACGGATCGCCGATCGAGGCAACGCCTCACCCTGATATGGTGCTTTCGATGGCTTGTGATCATCCGCTTCCGAGCGGATCGCTTCTGCGTCGAGAACGAGCCGAAGATATCACAACGGCATAAGCTGAGGTATTGACGCCTCCTTTGTGGGTATACTGCCTGCAAAGGGGGCGTTTTTGTGCGAAAACGATTGTGGGCGTGGGTGTGTGCGTTGTCGGTACTGATGCTTGGGATTTCTGTGCGGCTGTGGTCGTTGACGGAAGGGGAATTGCGCACGGTATCGTTGTCGCAGTCCGCGCGGCGCGAGACGATTGCTTCGGTGCGCGGAACCATTTATGATCGATATAAGCAACCTCTTGTCAACCGTTCCGGCGTATATGCCGTTTTCGTTCCGCCGTGGGATCGTTGCGTTGAGACGATTCACCGCACGGTGGATCCTCAGACATTCCAAGCCGTATTGCGGAATACGCAAAACGGACAGCGTTCACTGATCCTTTCGGAATACGCCTTGCCTGCTTCCGAGGGGATCGTACAGGTGCAGGTTCCCGTACGATATGACAAAGCCGCTCTGGCGTGCCATGTGATCGGCTATGTCGACGGCGAGGGGCACGGCGTGTGCGGCGTGGAGAGGCAAATGGATGATATACTGACGACGTACGGCGGGTTTGCGGATGCGGTGTACCGTGTCGATGCGCTCGGTCGTGTGGCGATGGACAGTGCGCTGTCGTTGGAATATGACGAAGACTGCGGAGTCGGCGGTGTGCAATTGACACTCGATGCGCAGGTTCAAGAGATCGCGCAACGTGTGGCCTCATCGAGTTTGGCGCGCGGTGCGCTGTTGATCGCCCGCGCAGAAGATATGCAGATGTTGGCATCCGTCAGCATGCCCATGTTTGACCCGACTTGTGTGGAAGCGGCATTGGAATGCTCATCGGCACCGCTTTTGGATCGAACACAGATCAATTACAATTGCGGTTCGGTATTTAAGATCCTCACTGCCGCCGCGGCACTTGAGAGTGGCATTCCCGCCGCAAAGCGCTATGTTTGCACAGGGGCTTGTACGTTTGACGGGGTGACCATCGGTTGTCATGCGGTTGAAGGACACGGAGAACTCGATATGTATGAGGCGTTTGCGCAGTCGTGTAACGGATATTTCATGCAATTGGCACAGGATGTGGGTGCCGATCCGATACGATGTATGGCGGTGCGCGGCGGATTTGACCGCGGACTGGAGGTGCTTGACGGGGCGTTGACCGCTTGTGCGTTGTTGCCGTCCGCGCAGAATTTGAGCGCGGAGGCGGCGTTGGCGAATTTTTCCATCGGGCAGGGAGAGCTGATGGCTACTCCGTATCATATTTTGGCCCTGACCGGCAGCATCGTGAACGACGGAGTGTGGTCATGCCCTTCGCTGTACCTTGGGGAAGTGAACCGAAAAGGAGAAACGGTATCACGTGCTTGTTCCAATGCGACGGTGCGCTTGTTTTCTCCTGAGACGGCGTCTTGTTTGCGAACGATGCTCGAGCAAACGGTGCAGAAGGGTACGGGAACAGCAGCAAAGCCTTCGTCGAAGAGTGCAGGAGGAAAGACGGGAACCGCGGAAACGGGATGGTATGATCGTGGAGAAGAGGTCGTGCAAAGCTGGTTTACGGGTTATTATCCGGTCGAACATCCGCAGTATGTCATCACGGTATTGTCGGAGAACGGCGGGACAGACGGACGATCGGCGTCGCCGCTGTTTAAAGCCGTTTGTGACGAACTGGAGCAATGCGGACTTGTGGAAAATCACACGTAAAACAGTTGACAAGTGCAGGGGGAATGGTATATAATTTGTAAAGATATGTCACAGGCAGTGACGAGGAAGAAACCGCTTTGCGGCACTCAGAGAGGATCCTCCCGCGGTCGATAAGATCGAATGGGCTGAAAGAGGATCTGTGCGACGGTCGGCGGTAGGCCGCCTTTGAGCCTCGCGGCGACGAGTCGCGACGTACCCCCTGCGTTAAAGGGAAGAAAAGCGGCGATACGGTTTTGGCATCGTGTCGCAAGTTGGGTGGTACCACGGAAGTCTCCGTCCCATGTTGTGGGGTGGAGCTTTTTATTTTTTACATTGGTTTTCTATGCGAAAGGAGATATTCAGTATGCAATGGACCGGACTTAACGAACTGCGCGAGAAGTATCTGGCGTTCTTTGAAAGCAAAGGACACCTGCGTTTGCCCAGCTTTTCGCTGGTTCCCAACAACGACAAATCGTTGCTTCTCATCAACTCGGGTATGGCTCCGATGAAGAAATACTTCACCGGGGAGATCACGCCGCCTCGCAAGCGCGTGACCACCTGCCAAAAATGCATCCGCACGCCCGATATCGAGCGCGTGGGTAAGACGGCGCGTCACGGTACGTATTTTGAGATGCTCGGCAACTTCAGCTTCGGTGATTATTTCAAGCACGAAGCGACCGCTTGGGCGTGGGAGTTCTGCACGAAGGTGCTCGAGCTTCCCGAGGACCGCATCTGGATCTCGATTTACGAGAACGACGATGAGGCGAAGGACATTTGGGTCAATGAAGTGGGCGTGGACGCGTCCCACATTGTGCGCCTCGGCAAGGAAGACAACTTCTGGGAGCATGGCAGCGGCCCTTGCGGTCCCTGCTCGGAGCTCTATTTTGACCGCGGCGAGAAGTATGGCTGCGATAATCCCAACTGCGGCGTCGGCTGTGAGTGTGACCGCTACGTCGAATTTTGGAACCTGGTGTTCACGCAGTTCGACAATGACGGCAATGGTAACTATTCGCCGCTTGAGAATCCCAACATCGATACCGGTATGGGCATGGAGCGCTTGGCATGCATCATGCAGGATGTCGGTAACCTCTTCGAAGTCGATACCGTGCAAAACATCATGAAGCACATCAGCTCCATTGCAGGTGTGACCTACAAAGAAAATGAGAAAACCGACGTGTCCTTGCGCGTTATCACCGACCACATCCGTTCGACGGTCTTTATGATCGGCGACGGCGTCATGCCTTCGAACGCGGGTCGCGGCTACGTGCTTCGCCGTTTGCTCCGTCGTGCGGCGCGTCACGGTCGCTTGCTCGGCATTCGTGAGCCGTTCCTTTACAAGGTGGCGGATACGGTTATTGCCGAAAATCACAGTGCGTATCCGGAACTTGCCGACAAGCAGGATTTCATTCGCACGCTGATCGAAAAGGAAGAGGAAGCGTTTGGCAAAACCATCGACGGTGGCCTGTCGGTGCTTGATTTCATGCTTTCCGAGCTCGAAGGCGACACGCTTTCGGGTGAGAATGCGTTCAAATTGTACGATACCTACGGATTCCCGATCGATTTGACGCGTGACATTTTGGAGGAAAAAGGCTTCAAGGTGGACGAGGAAGCGTTCAATGCCCTGATGGCGGAACAACGCACCCGCGCACGTGACGCGCGCAAGGATGCCGGTGCGGATGCATGGAAGGGCAAGGCGGCTGTGATCGAACAACTCGAACCCGGTACGTTTGTCGGTTATACGATGCTCGAGACCGATGCGACCGTCAAGGCGATCGTGGTGGATAACGAGATGGTCGACTGTGTCACGGAAGGTGACGAGGCAATCGTGGTGTTGGATGTGACTCCTTTCTACGCTCAGAGCGGCGGTCAGGTCGGCGACGTCGGTACGTTGACCACCGAGGGCGGCGTGTTTGAAGTGCTGGATACATTCAAGGGACAAAACGGTGTGTTCGCGCAGGGCGGCGTTCAGCAATCGGGCGATCTGCGCGTGGGAGATGTTGTGAAGGCGGCCGTGCACGTGCCGACTCGTCGTTCCACGATGCGCAACCATACGGCGGCGCACTTGCTGCAGGCGGCTCTCCGTGAGGTGCTCGGTACCCACGTTGAGCAGGCGGGTCAGTTGGTCGACAGCCAGAAGATGCGTTTTGACTTCACCCACTTTGTGGCAATGACCGCAGAAGAGATCGAAAAAGTGGAGACCATGGTCAACGGTTGGATCCTGGATGCGGTGCAGACGGATATTCGAGAGATGCCTATCGAGGAAGCCAGAAAGCTCGGCGCTATGGCACTCTTCGGAGAAAAGTACGGTGATGTGGTGCGCGTGGTCAGCGTTCCCGGTGTGTCGGTCGAGTTCTGCGGCGGTACCCACGCGGAGAATACCGCTCAGCTCGGTTTGTTCCGTATCGTCTCCGAGTCGTCGGTTGCCGCGGGCGTTCGCCGCATCGAGGCGGTGACGGGTGCCAATGTGCTTGCTCTGCTTAATCAGTATACGGCACAGCTCGACGAAGCGGCACAGGTATTGAAGGCAAATTCGCGTGAAGATCTCGTGCGTCGTGCGACGCAGGTCATGACGGAAGCCAAAGAGACGCAGGCAAAGCTGACCGAAGCGGAAAATACCATTGCGGCGGGTAAGATCCATGCGTTGTTTGATAATGCGAAAGACCACAAGGGTATTAAGGTGATCGCGGCGATGCTGACGGATGTGGACGGCGATGCTCTTCGCACGTTGGCCGATCGTGCTCGCGACATCGACGGCGGTAACACCGTGGCGCTCCTTGCGGCGGTCAACGCGGCGGCGGGTAGCGTGACCTTGTGCTGCTGCTGCGGTGCGGCGGCTGTGAAGCGCGGTGCCAATGCCGGTACGATCGTGCGTGAAGCAGCAACCATTTGCGGCGGACGCGGTGGCGGACGTCCCGATATGGCTATGGCCGGCGGTAAGGACGTTTCCAAAGTGGACGAAGCGCTGTATTCCGTTACGGCGACATTGGATGCGCTGTTGAAAGATTAAACAGGTGGGAGGGCGAGCGACTATGGATTGCTTGTTTTGTAAGATTGTAAACGGAGAGATCCCCAATAAAACGGTTTATGAAGACGACCGTGTGTTGGCGTTTTACGATATCGATCCGAAAGCACCCGTTCATGTGTTGGTCATTCCCAAGGTGCACCTGAGCGGTGCCGCGGCGGTGACGGTTGACACAGCAGCGGATGTGGCGCACATTTTTGAGGTGATCCCGCAGATCGCAAAATCGTTGGATTTGACCGATTTTCGCGTCGTGACCAATAACGGCCCCGACGCAGGTCAAACGGTTGGCCATCTGCATTTCCACATCTTGGGCGGACGTGTGCTCGGAGAAATGGGCTGATCGTCTATGAAATATATCATTGCGGATCTGGAGTGGAACGGTGCATATTCCAAAAAGGCACATGGCTATTTTAACGAGATCATTGAGATCGGTGCGGTGGCGTTTGACGACGAGATGAAACCGATCGGAACGTTTCATCGTGTCATTACACCGGTCGTCAGCAAAAAGCTGTCGGGCATTGTTCGCGACTTGACGCATATCACGCAGGAGGAACTGGAACAAAACGGCGCCACCTTTGATGAGGTCGTGCAGGCGTTTGCGCAGTTTGCCGGTGACGATGCCGCGATCTTGACATGGAGCAATACCGACCTGTTGGTGCTGATGGAGAATTTCACGTTCTTTCACGGCGAACCGACGGTACCGTTTATGGCGTATTACGCCGATATCCAGCCCTATTGCCAAATGCGCATGGGGGTCGATATGTCGCAACAGATGGGTTTATCCCGCGCTTGTGAACAGCTCGGTATCAGCGCCGAAGACAGTGCATTGCATCGTGCACTCGATGACAGTCGCTTGACGGCAAAGGTTTTTACGTGTCTGTTTGATGCGGCATCGTTTGCATCGTATGTGCGCCGCGCAGATGAAGATTTCTATGCGCGTATTCTGTACAAACCGACGGTGATCCACGATATCGATCATCCGCTCGTAAAGCGGAGCGATTTGGCGTTTTCCTGCGAAGCGTGTGGTGCCAATCTGCATCGCAAATCCAAGTGGTGTTTTCGGAGCCGCCATTTTTGCGCTGATTTCGTGTGTCGCTCGTGCCGGAAGGCGTATGTCGGACGGGTGCAGTATAAGCAAACGTACGATGGGGTGGAAGTGCGCCGACGTTTGAAAGAAAAAGAAAAAACGCCTCCGAAAACGGAGGCGAAAGCAGAATGAGAAAAGGACGGCTGTTCCCTATGGGAGCAACCGTCCTTTTAATGTTGATGTGGATGATCAGCGGAATGAAGGCATATCCGCAAAACGCTTGGCATACATGTCGGCGTATTCGAGGGCGATCCTTTTCATTTCGTCCATCTTGCTTTCCATGTCCGCGACGAGTTTCATTTGCGTGCGGGTGCGCAGCAAGTTTTGTCCGCTGTATTCCGTGTGGAAATACACATCACCGTTGAGGTAGTCGGTCAAGAAGCGAACCGCGACTTCATAGGTCATCATTTTCGCGCCGATAGGCAACAACTCGATTTCGCGATGCGTCAATAAGCTGTGGGTACCTTTGATAAAACCTTTGGTGAACAAGCGGTATTTGTTCAGATCCATCTCGACTTTGCTGAGATTCGGCTCGTCTTCTGCCGTGTCACAAGCGCCGCTTCGAATGGCATCACCGAAATCGTAGAGCGACGAGCCCGGCATGACCGTGTCGAGGTCGATCACGCACAACGCTTTGTCGGTGGTGTTGTCAAACAACACGTTGTTGATTTTGGTGTCGTTGTGGGTAACGCGATAGGGGATCTCGCCCGATTCAAGCGCGTCGACAATGATGCCGGCTTCATCGGCACGCGAGAGGAGAAAATCCACCTCGTGTTGTACATCCTTCAAACGATCGGCGCGATTTTCTTCGATCGCTTGGCGAAGCGCTTCCACACGCTTGACCGTGTGGTGGAAGTTGGGGATCGTTTCAAAGAGCGTCGTAGCATCGTAATCCGTCAGGTACAACTGGAATTCGCCGAAGCAACGCCCGGCTTCAAAGAAATGATCAGCGCTCGGGGCGAGGTTATACGCGGTGGAGTTGTCAACGAATTCATAGGCACGCCAGAAACCGTCCTGCTCACTTTCGTAGTACGGGGTGCCATCTTTGGTGGTTGCAAAAGACAACACGCGGCGCGAATACGAACCGTCGGTTTCGATCATGTGCTTCTTAATGTGTTCCGTGACGCGAATGATATTTTCCATCACATGGTACGGCTCGCGAAACACATTGGTGTTGATGCGCTGAAAAATGTAGCTCTGAGTTTGACCGTCATCCGTTTGCATGGTGACAAGATTGGTTTGGTTGATCAAACCGGAACGGATGGCCGCATGTTCCACATAGCGTCCGGGAATATCAAATTGGGATACAATAGATTCCATAACGCGCTTGGATTGCATGTCGTATTACCCCTTTAACCATGAATTTCGAATTCTGCCTAAAGTTTTATAAGTACATTATATTACAGGGTACGAAAATAATCAAGTTAAAATCGTGAAATAACTTTGATGCATACAAAAACCGCCCTTCGTTTTTCGACACGAAGGGCGGTTTTTCATCATTCGTTGGGGTGCTTCATGCGGTAGGATAACGTCATAAGGCTGTCGCCCAGGTGGACGTTTTCAACAATGGCATCTTCGAGTGTGATGTCGTAATGACTGAAATTCCAAAATGCTTGGATACCGAGCGATTGCAGGTGGCTTACGATATCTGCGGCAGCTTCTTTCGGAATACACAAAACAGCGAGGCGGGGGTGTTGCGTGCGGCAAAACACATCCAACTCGTCCATAGAGCGAATCGGGAGATCGCGAACGGTCTTTCCGATCAATTCAGGTGCGTGATCAAACACAGCACTCAGGCGAAAGCCGCGTTTGCCGAAGTCCAGATGATTGGCAACGGCACGTCCGAGATTACCTGCACCGACTAAAATCGCATCAAGCATGTGGTTCAGTCCGAGAATCTTGCCGATCTCTTCGTGCAATTGTTCCACAAGATAGCCGTAACCTTGTTGCCCAAAGCCGCCAAAGCAATTCAAATCCTGACGGATTTGTGATGCGGTCAGTCCGAGCAAGGTAGCAAGCTCGTTTGAACTGACGCGCGTGACGCCTTTTTTCATTAATTCTTCAAGGAAACGGTAATATCGGGGGAGACGACGGATCACCGCCATCGATATGGTAGTAGAGCGAGCCATATGTGACCCCTTTCGTTAAAGTTTATCAGTTTTTGTTTTGCTCACGCGTGTAGTCGAGCAAACCGCCGGCGAGAAGCATCGCTACTTGACGCTCCGAGAAACCGCCGCAAAGCTTCATGGTTTTACCGGTAGTCTTGTTTTCAAGGACGATCGGATCGCCGTTGACAAGTTTCTCACGAAGCGACGGCAGGCAAAGCGTGTCGCCGAGCGAGATGCTGTCGTAATCCGCTTCATTCTCAAACGTCAGCGGAACGATGCCGGCGTTGATGAGGTTTGCCACGTGGATGCGTGCGAAGGATTTCACGATGACGGCTTTGATGCCGAGGTAGAGCGGCGCCAAAGCAGCGTGCTCACGCGAGCTTCCTTGACCGTAGTTGACACCGCCGATGATGATACCCTTTCCTGCGGCCTTGCAACGCGCAGGGAATTCTTCGTCGCACCGCGTAAAGCAATGCTCGGAGATCGCGGGAATGTTGGAGCGGAGCGGCAGGATCTTGGCACCTGCAGGCATGATGTGGTCGGTGGTGATGTTATCTCCGACCTTCAACATGACATCCGCTTCGATGGTTTCATCGAGGGGAGCCGTTTGCGGGAACGGTTTGATGTTCGGGCCGCGCAGGATCTCCACATCGTCCATGTCTTCTTCTGCGGCGGGCGCGAGGACCATGTTATCGTTGATGAGGAACTGCGTAGGCATCTCGATAGTCGGCGCTTTGCCGAGAGTGCGCGGATCGGTGAGAACACCGGTCAAAGCAGAGGCTGCCGCCACTTCGGGGCTGACCAGATACACCTGACCGTCTTTGGTGCCCGAGCGACCTTCGAAATTGCGGTTAAAGGTACGCAACGACACACCCGCACTGTTGGGCGATTGACCCATACCGATGCAAGGACCGCAAGCGCACTCGAGAATACGCGCGCCGGCGGCGATCAGATCGGAAAGAGCGCCGTTTTGCGCAAGCATATTGTAGACCTGCTTCGAACCGGGAGCGATGGACAAGCTCACGTCCGGGTGAACGGTCTTACCTTTGAGGATCGCTGCAACCTTAAGCATATCAGAGAGAGAGCTGTTGGTGCAGGAACCGATGCAGCATTGATCCACTTTGATGGAACCGATTTCCTCGAGCGTTTTGACCGCGTCGGGGGAGTGGGGGCAAGCCGCCATCGGAACCAGAGCGGACAGATCGATGTCGATGACTTCATCGTACACGGCGTCTTCATCGGGCTGCAACGCGACCCAATCTTCGCCGCGGCCTTGCGCTTCCATGAAAGCGCGAGTGATCTCGTCGGAGGGGAAGATGGAGGTGGAAGCACCGAGCTCTGCACCCATGTTGGTGATGGTGGCACGCTCGGGTACGCTCAGCGTCTTAACGCCTTCGCCGCCGTATTCGATGATCTTGCCCACGCCGCCCTTGACGGACATACGGCGCAGTACTTCCAAAATGACGTCCTTTGCGGCGACCCAGTCGGACAGTTTGCCGGTCAGGTTGACACGCACCATTTTGGGCATAGTGATGTAGTAGGTGCCGCCGCCCATCGCGACCGCCACGTCCAGACCGCCCGCGCCGAACGCCAGCATGCCGATGCCACCGCCGGTGGGGGTGTGGCTGTCCGAGCCGATAAGCGTTTTGCCGGGAATGCCGAAGCGCTCCAAATGCACCTGATGGCAGATGCCGTTACCGGGACGCGAAAAATAGATGCCGTGCTTCTTGCAGACGGATTGAATGTAGCGATGATCGTCTGCATTTTCGAAACCGGTTTGGAGGGAGTTATGGTCGATATATGCCACCGAACGTTCGGTTTTGACGCGCGGCACACCGATGGCCTCAAACTCCAGATACGCCATGGTGCCGGTGGCATCCTGCGTCAGGGTTTGGTCAATTTTCAGTCCGATCTCACTTCCCACGGTCATTTCGCCGCAGACCAGATGGTCACGGATGCATTTTTGAGCTAATGTCAGTCCCATGAATGATCAACTCCATTTCATCAAATTGCAATATATAAAGCATTATACCGCGAATCGACGAAGTTTGTCAATCGGTTAACAAGGGTTTTTCGTGAACTTTTCGGAAATTGAGGCATCTTTGAAAAATTTACAATTCCTTTGCTTTTGGATCGAAAAAACACTTGTGTCCGGTTGCGGAAAATGTTATAATAAATCTAATTATGCGAACGGCAAAACGCAAGCATTCATTAACGATTTTCCGCAGAGGAGACGGCGTGTATGAGAATCGGTATTGATATCGGAAGCACAACGGTTAAGGTGGTCTTAGTGGACAACGACGACCGTGTGCTTTTTAGAAGCTATGAACGTCACATGTCGCGTGTGCGTGAAAAAACGGCGGAAGTTTTGCGCCGTTTGACCGATATGCTTTGCGGGCAATCGGTGCAGGTGGCGATCACCGGCTCGGCGGGCCTCGGCGTTGCCAAAGCGGCAGAACTTGAATTTGTGCAGGAAGTCTTTGCAACAGCAGGCGCGGTGGAGCGATTTCGCCCCGAAACGGACGTGGTCGTGGAGCTTGGAGGCGAGGATGCGAAGATCATCTTCCTGACGGGAGGTCTTGAAGAGCGTATGAACGGTTCCTGTGCCGGCGGCACGGGTGCGTTCATCGATCAGATGGCTACATTGCTCGACGTGACACCGACAGAGATGGATGTTCTCGCGCAAAAGCACGAACGACTGTATTCGATCGCTTCGCGTTGCGGTGTGTTTGCCAAGACCGATATCCAACCGCTCTTAAACCAAGGAGCCCGTAAAGAAGACGTTGCCGCCAGTATTTTTCAGGCGGTCGTCAATCAGACGATCGCCGGATTGGCGCAGGGGCGTGAGATCAAAGGTACGGTGCTGTTTTTGGGAGGACCGCTGTTTTTCTTTCGCGGTTTGCAAGATCGGTTTGTCAAAACATTGAAATTGAAAAACGGGCAAGCCGTTTTCCCTGAGGACGGCGATGTGTTTGTGGCGCTCGGTGCAGCGTGTTATGCGGGCGATCACAGCCGCTCGATCGTATTTGAAGATCTGCTCGCGCGCATTGAAGATGCATCCGAAAAAAGTGAGACAACCAACACGTTACCGCCGCTTTTTGAAAGTCAAGAGGAGTACGCGGCGTTTTCAAAACGCCATGCTGCGAATTGTCCGCCGCCGATCGATGTGCAGGCGTATACGGGCGATGCGTATCTCGGCGTGGACGCGGGTTCCACAACAACGAAACTTGTGTTGATCACGCCTGAGGGCGGTCTTCTTTACAGTTATTACGCTTCCAACAAAGGTAATCCCGTGGCGGTGGTTCATGAACAACTCTATGAGATTCACCGTGCGTTCGGTGATCGTGTGCGCATTGTCGGCAGTGCGGTTACGGGTTACGGCGAGGATCTGATCCGTCACGCGTTTTCGATGGATGAGGGACTTGTGGAAACCGTCGCGCACTACCGTGCGGCGCGTCATTTCAATCCCGACGTCGATTTCATCATCGATATCGGCGGACAGGATATGAAATGCTTCAAGATCCGTGACGGCGCGATCGACAGCATTTTACTCAACGAAGCCTGCTCGTCGGGATGCGGCTCGTTTATTGAAACATTTGCTAAAGCACTCGGCTATGACATTGCGGAATTTTCGCAACTCGGTTTGTTTGCCGAAAGACCTGTGGATCTCGGCTCGCGTTGCACGGTATTCATGAATTCGTCCGTCAAGCAGGCACAAAAGGAAGGCGCCGGCGTTGAGGATATTTCGGCAGGACTTTCGGTCAGCATCGTGAAAAATGCGATCTATAAGGTCATTCGTGCGGCGGATCCCTCCGAACTCGGACAACATATCGTCGTGCAGGGCGGGACATTCCTTAACGATGCGGTGCTTCGAAGTTTTGAAACGGAGTTGGGCATCGAGGTGATTCGTCCGACGATCGCCGGCGTGATGGGCGCATACGGTGCGGCGTTGTACGCACGAGATGCTATGACGAGAGAAAAGGGGCGCGTCTCGACGATGTTGAGCGGTGAAGCGCTGGATGCTTTTACCTATTCGGCATCGACGACGCGTTGCGGACTTTGCGGCAACCGCTGTCAGCTGACGATCAATCGTTTCGGCGGCGACCGAAAATATATCGCCGGCAACCGTTGTGAGCGCCCGCTCGGAAAAGAAAAAAAGACGGACACGGATAATCTGTTTACCTGGAAATACCATTACCTTCGCTCTCTGCACGGCGGTGAAAATCGTCGAGGTCGCATTGGATTGCCGATGGTACTCAATATGTATGAAATGCTTCCGTTCTGGCATACCTTTTTCACAAAACTCGGCTATGAGGTGGTTCTGTCACCGGAATCCGATCGTGAACTGTACGTGAGCGGTCAATACACCATTCCATCCGATACGGCATGCTATCCCGCAAAGCTCGCGCACGGTCACATTGAAAAATTGATCGACAGCGGCGTGGATGCGATCTTCTATCCCTGCATGCCGTATAATTTCGACGAAGAGCAGGGCGATAATCACTACAATTGTCCCGTGGTAGCGTATTATCCCGAATTGTTGGCGGCAAATGTCGGTCGCTTGAGTGAAACGACCTTCTGGACGCCGTACTGCGGTGTCCACCGTCCGAAGGGACTGTCGTCGCGTCTGAGCGCGTTTTTCAAAGAACACGCCGGTATTCCGTCTTCGGAGGTGAAGGCGGCGGTCAGAGCGGCATACAAAGCCTACGAGTCTTATAAAGCGGCGGTCCGAAGTGAAGGGGAAGCGATGATCGCACGCGCGCGGGCGGAACATCGTCCGATCGTCGTGCTGGCGGGGCGTCCCTATCACATCGATCCCGAGATCAATCACGGCATCCACGAGATGATTGCATCTTTCGGTTTGACAGTCATTACGGAGGATGCGGTGTCCGATCTGGCACAAAGGCCGACGGTGCACGTCCTCAATCAGTGGATGTATCACAGCCGTTTGTACAATGCGGCGGCGTATGTGACCACGCAATCGGATATGCAATTGATCCAGCTCGTGTCATTCGGATGCGGTATCGACGCCATCACCACCGATGAGGTTCGCCGTATTCTGGAGGAGAACGGCAAACTGTACACGCAGTTGAAAATCGATGAGATCCATAACCTCGGTGCGGTTCGCATTCGTATTCGCAGCATGCTTGCCGCGTCCAAAGCACGCGAGAACGGATGAAAGGAGAGGGCGATATGGCACAATTGATGTATGATAAGGGCGGTCGGTTGCTCTTTACCGAAGAGATGCGTCAGGAGTATACGATCCTCTTTCCGCAAATGCTTCCTATTCATTTTACGATGCTCGAAAAAGTGTTTCGTCTGCACGGCTACAACGCGGTTATGTTGACCACCAACCACAACGGGATCGCACAGGAAGGCTTGAAATACGTGCACAACGACACGTGTTATCCCGCTCTTTTGGTGATCGGACAAATGATGGATGCCATTAAAAACGGCGGCTACGATCCGCATAAGATCGCGTTGATGATCACGCAAACCGGCGGCGGCTGCCGTGCATCGAATTACATTCATTTGCTTCGCAAAGCACTTCAGCGAGCGGGCTATGAGTACATCCCGGTCATCTCGTTGAACTTGTCGGGAATGGAGAAAAATCCCGGCTTTAAGCTCAGCTTGCCGATGATCCTGCAGATCGTCCACGGCATTGTCTACGGAGATCTGATCATGAATCTGGCGAATCAGTGCCGTCCGTATGAACTTCATAAAGGAGATACGGATGCACTTGTCAAACGCTGGACGGAAGATCTCGTGAAGGATTTTGAGCGCGGTTTTCGTGCATTCCGTCACAAGCACGCGCGCGATGTGATGCGTCGCATTTGTGCGGATTTTGCCTCGATCCCGATGGATCGCTCCGAACCGCGTGTGCGTGTCGGTGTGGTCGGTGAGATCTATGTGAAATATTCGCCGCTCGGCAACAACAACCTTGAAGCATTTTTGCAAAGCGAGGATTGCGAAACGGTCGTGCCGGGTGTATTGGATTTTGCAATGTTCAAATGCGACAATCGCAGTGAGGATCACAAGCTCTACGGTGGTCGCTTTGCAGCGTATACGGTATCCAACCTGCTCAAAAAGGTTTGTCGGCGGTATCAAAACGATCTGATCGAGATGATCGGACATCACGACATCTTCCGCAAGCCTTGTACGTTTGACCACCTGAAAACCTTGGTCAAGGGCTATCTCGGTTATGGAAACAAGATGGGTGAAGGGTGGTTGCTCACGGGCGAAATGCTTGAACTCATCGACAGCGGTACACACAACATCGTTTGCACACAACCGTTTGGTTGTCTTCCCAATCATGTGGCGGGAAAAGGCATGGTACGTCCGATCAAGCAGCGGCTGCCCCACGCCAACATCGTGTGCATCGATTACGATCCCGGTGCAACGCGTATCAATCAGGAAAACCGCATCAAGCTCATGCTGGCCAACGCGCGTATGCAAGCGAAGAAAGCAACACCGTCTGTTGCGGCAGGTGAAAAAGAAAAAGAACCGCTTTCGGTATAACGACGGAACCGTATATTCTCGGTCACCCCGTTTACACTACCATAGTAGCAGTAAACGGAGGTGCTGAAGATGAAAAAATTGTGGTTCGGTTCGTTGGTCGACTCGACGCAGGACTTGATTTCCAAAGAAGCCGCACGAATGCATACAGACTTCAAAGATCTTGTGGAAACGGGTTCGGTGACGACCTTTAACGGCAAGCATGTGATCTATTGTCTGACCATCATCGGTCAGATCGAGGGGCATTACGCGTTGTCGGCAGACAACAAAAGTACGAAATACGAGCACGTCATTCCGCAACTGGTGGCGATCGAGGAAAACAACGATATCGACGGATTGCTGATCCTTCTCAACACAGTCGGAGGTGACATTGAGGCCGGGCTGGCACTCGCGGAATTGATCGCGGGGATGAAAAAGCCGACGGTATCTTTGGTGCTCGGCGGCGGTCATTCCATCGGGGTGCCGTTGGCGGTTGCCGCCAAACGCTCCTTCATCGCTCCGTCTGCCACGATGATGCTCCATCCCGTGCGTACCAACGGTATGGTGCTCGGTGTACCGCAGGCGTTTTCCTATTTCCGAAAAATGCAAGAACGGATCGCACGATTCGTGACGGACAATTCGCATATGTCGTTTTCACGCTTTGATGAGCTTTGCATGGAGACGGACGAACTCGTTACGGATGTCGGAACGGTGCTGGAGGGTGAGCAGGCGGTTGCTGAAGGATTGATCGATTCGCTTGGCTCTCTGTCCGATGCTTTTAAAGCGTTATATGAAATGATTGACGACGAAAACGATCGGTTTTAAATAATCCGGGTCGTTCAAGCGCACCGTCTGAGTGCGTTACATAGATTTAGTTTGTGTTTTGAACAAGGAGAGATTCGATGGCTACCAAAAAAAGAAAGAAAACGGCTTCGAAAGCCAAACATCCCGCCAAGCGTGAATCGACATCCAAAGCGGCGTCCCATGCCAAAACGACGAAATCCAAAGGAGAGCATCGTCAGCGCAACGCGGTGCTGTTGTTTGCTGCGGCGGTCTTATTGCTGTTTGTGGCGTTGGTTCCCGCACCGGAAGCGGCGTTTTGGAACGCTTTACATAAAGGATTGTTCGGATTGTTCGGTGTCGGATCGTATATCATTCCCGTTTTGGTGGGCTATACCGCGGTTGCCGCCGCAATGGATAAGTCGAATCGGACGATCGCAAAGCACACCGCGCTCGGCGGTTTGTTGTTGTTGCTGTTGTCGACGCTTATTCAGGTCAGCACCATCGACACGGCGGTCGATTACGGTGCGGCGATCCAAACGGCGTATTTCCGCGGCGAGACGCTCTTTGGTATCGGTGGATTCAATGCCGGGGCGTTTGGTGCGCTTCTCGGCGATCCTCTCGAGCGATTTATGGGCGACGTCGGAGCAAAGATCATTTTGGCGCTGGCGTTGTTTGTGTACGCTATGCTGGTGACGGGGGCAACGCTGCGCACGTTGTTCAAGCCGTTTCGGAAGACCGCGGAGTTTACCAAAACCACGGTGGAAAAGACGCGTCAAAAGTTTCGTGACGATCTCTCGGACGAGGAAGACACTCTTCCGGAAGAGAGGAAAGAACCTGAAAAGAACAGCGCCATCGATATCGATATGGGAGACGGCTATCTTGAGAAGCCGTTGAAGAAACGTGATCCGCGCAGTGCCTTTGAAGAAGCGGCGGAGGAGATCAAAGAGGAGAGTGAGCGTCCGCAGTTGCGCATTGACGATATCATCGGTCGCGCCATGGATGCCAAGGAGAAAACGAATGCGGAGGCGGAAGCGGAGGATGAGCCGGTCGTCGAGTCGATGACCAAGGAAGAGGTGCGTCAGGAAGAGCAGGCGGTTGCTCAGCAGATCGAAGAGCAGGGTGCGGTCAAGGAGAGCTACACCTATCCGTCTCTTTCGCTGTTGAAGCCGCCCACAGCCGCCGACGATCGCACTGCACGCGAAGAAATGCAGTACAACGCGGAGTTGCTTGTACAAACGCTCAAGGAATTCGGTATCAGTTCCAAAGTTGTGGATATATCGCGCGGACCGTCGGTCACGCGCTATGAATTGCAACCCAATGCCGGTGTGAAGATCAGCCGCATTACCGGTCTTGCCGATGATATTGCGCTTCGTTTGGCAACGACGGGCGTGCGCATTGAAGCACCGATTCCGAACAAAGCGGCGATCGGTATCGAGGTTCCCAACAAAGCAAGAGGCGGCGTCTGCCTGCGCGAATTGCTTGACAGCGATGAGTTCTCGCAGCAGTCCAGTCGGTTGACTGTGGCGCTCGGCCGTGACATCAGCGGTCAGATCGTGACGGCGGATCTGGCGACCATGCCGCACTTGCTGATCGCCGGTACGACGGGTTCGGGTAAATCGGTTTGCACCAATTCCATGATCCAAAGTGTATTGTTCCACAGCTCTCCGGAAGAAGTGCGCATGATCCTTATTGACCCCAAGCAGGTCGAGTTCAGCATTTATAACGGCATTCCGCATCTGCTCGTTCCCGTGGTCACCAATCCGCGCAAGGCGGCGGGTGCACTCGGATGGGCGGTTACCGAAATGATCAATCGCTATCATACGTTCACCGAGAACAATGTACGCGATATTAAATCGTACAATAAGGTTGCCAAGGAGAGCGACACGTTACAGGTCATGCCGCAAATCCTCATCGTGATCGACGAGCTGTCCGATTTGATGATGGCGGCGGGTAAAGAGGTGGAAGATGCCATCGTGCGTTTGGCACAGATGGCGCGTGCGGCCGGCATGCATTTGGTTATCGCGACGCAACGACCGTCCGTCGATGTTATCACCGGTCTCATCAAGGCGAATATCCCCAGTCGTTTGGCGTTGACGGTCGCTTCGGCGGTCGACTCGCGCACGATCCTTGATACGGGCGGCGCGGAGAAGCTGCTCGGTCGCGGTGATATGCTGTTCCATCCCGTCGGTTTGGCAAAACCGATCCGCGTACAAGGCTGCTTCGTGTCGGATGACGAAGTGGCGGCGGTCGTGGAATTCCTTAAGACCTCGTCCGCGGCGCAATACGATGAACACGTAGTCGAGGAGATCAATCGTCAGGCGGAAGCCGCCGAAAAGTCCGAAACCAAAGAAGACGGTGCCGCGGCTACGGGAGACGGCGATGAGATGTTGCCGCAGGCGATCGAGGCGGTTGTGGAAGCCGGTCAAGCGTCGACGTCGCTTTTGCAGCGTCGTTTACGTGTCGGTTATGCACGTGCGGGGCGCCTGATCGATGAAATGGAACAACGCGGTATCATCGGGCCTCATGAAGGCAGTAAGCCGCGCCAGGTGTTGATCTCGCGTCAGCAATGGTTGGAAATGCAAACCAATCGTCCCGATGTACCGACTGAGGAGTAACGGGGCGTCATGAGAGGAGAAACCGAGGTTATGAGTCGTTCGTCCGGAGTATTGATGAATGTGTCATCGTTGCCGAGCCCTTACGGGATCGGTGTGTTCGGAAAAGAGACCAAGGAGTGGATCGATCGATTGGCGTCGATGCGCTTTTCGGTGTGGCAGGTATTGCCGTTTAACGTGCTGAATGTGGAAGGTTCGCCCTACGGCAGCTGCAGTGCGTTTGCGGGGAATCCGTTGTATATCGATCCGCGTGGTGTGCAGGCGATGGGACTTGCGACCGCAGAGGATGTCAAAGCGTGTGAATACGACGGAACACCCTATACAACCGATTATGCGTTTGCGCGTGAAACCCGTATGGCGTTTTTGGAAAAGGCGTTCAAACGTGTCGACCCCAAAACAAAGGAGGCGGTTGCGGCGTTTCAATCGTCGCATCCGTGGGTGCGGGAATTTGCTTTGTATATGGCGGTCAAAGAATCCCAAAACGAAACACCGTGGTGGACGTGGGACTCTTCGCTGGCCGCGTATGAACAATGTATGAAAGAGACGGGACCGTTTGAGGCGCGTCGTGATTTTTGGCTGTTTGTGCAGTATTTGTTCTTTGCACAATGGGAAGAGATCCATGCGTACGCCGCTGAAAAAGGTATTCGCGTACTTGGGGATATGCCGATCTATGTGTCGATGGACAGTGCGGATGTATGGAGCCATCGTGATTTGTTTTGTATCGATCAGCGCACCTTCCGTCCCGATAAAGTAGCGGGTGTACCGCCGGATTATTTTTCGGAGGACGGTCAACTGTGGGGCAATCCGCTCTACGATTGGGAGCGTATGAAAGCGACAGGATACCGCTGGTGGATCGATCGCGTGAAGACCGCGCTCGAATTGTATGACAGCGTGCGCATCGATCATTTCCGTGCGTTTGCGTCATACTGGGCGGTCCCCGCTACGGCGAAAACCGCAAAGGAAGGCACATGGGAGGAAGGACCGGGTCAGGAGTTGTTCGATGCGGTGTGCGCTGCGTTTGATGAAACCCCGTCCATTGTTGCAGAGGATCTCGGAACTTTCGGAGAAGACGTGCTCGCCTTGCTCGAATCGTCCGGCTTCCCCGGTATGCGCGTGATCCAATTTGGGTTTGATCCCGGTTCGGACAGCACCCATTTGCCGCACAACTATCCGAAGAATTCCGTGGCGTATGTCGGCACACACGACAATAACACTCTGCTCGGATGGCTGTGGGAGGCAAGTGAAGAGGAACGCCGTTTTGCGCTGGAATATTGCGGCTTCGACGGTCACGATTGGGGCGAGGGCGGCTATCGTAGCCGTTCCTGCCGTCGAATCATTGAGACTGTTTGGAAGAGCGCGGCGGACCTGGCGATCATTTCGTTCCAAGACCTTTGCGGTTTCGGAAGCGATGCTCGCATGAACATCCCCGGGATCGCTGAGAAAAATTGGCGTTTTCGGACTACAAAAGAAACGATTGACGCGATGGATCATGCGTATTATGCGCATATCAATCGCCTGTTCCGTCGAGGATAAGTATAAGGACGTGTTACCATGGCGTTTTTACCGTTGACAATTGAAGAGATGCACGACCGCGGTTGGTATTATCCCGATTTTGTCGTCGTGACGGGCGATGCGTATGTGGATCATCCGAGTTTCGGTACCTCCATCATTTCGCGTGTTCTGGAGGCGGAGGGATTTCACGTGTGTATCGTATCGCAGCCGCAATCCGACAGCGATCTGATGCGTTTCGGAAAACCGCGTTACGGCTTTTTTGTCAGCGGCGGTAACATCGATTCCATGGTCGCACACTATACGGCAGCGAAGCGTCGCCGCAGTGAAGATGCCTATTCGGCGGGAGGAAAGGCGGGACTTCGTCCCGATCGCGCCACCATTGTGTATTGTGAGCGTATTCGCCGTGTTTACGGCGATGTACCCATTGTGATCGGCGGTTTGGAGGCGTCCCTTCGTCGCTTTGCGCATTACGATTATTGGGATGATGCGATCCGTCCGTCGATCTTGCAGGACAGCAAAGCGGATATTTTGACGTATGGTATGGGCGAATTGCAAACCATCGAGATTGCTTCCCGCCTTCGCAAGGGGGAGTCGGTGCGATCGATTCGGGATGTGCGTGGTACGTGCGTGATGATCCCGACCTCCGAATACACGCCTCGCGCGTGTGCGGAGTGCCCATCGCTCAGTGCGGTTCGTGAGGACAAAGCGCAGTATGCGATCTCCTGCCGTATCCAACAGGATGAGCAGGACGACGTGCGCGGCAAGACGGTCATTCAGCGTCACGGCGATGCTATTTTGGTGCAAAATCCGCCCATGCCGCCGTTGTCGACCGCACAGCTCGACCGCGTGTATGAGTTGCCGTATGAGCGTCGTTGGCACCCGTCCTACGATGCGCTGGGCGGTGTGCCGGGACTTGAGGAAGTGCAGTTTTCCATCACACATAACCGTGGTTGCTTCGGCGCGTGCAATTTCTGCTCCTTAGCGTTTCATCAAGGACGGCGTATTGCTTGTCGCAGTGAGGATTCGGTCGTGCGCGAGGCGGAGAAGCTGATTGCAATGCCGGAGTTCAAGGGTTATATTCATGATGTCGGCGGTCCGACCGCTAACTTCCGCTCCACCTCCTGCAAGAAACAACTTCAAAGCGGTCTTTGCAAGGGTAAAAAGTGTCTTGCTCCGCGTCCGTGCGCGGCGCTGGAGGCGGACCACAGCGAGTATCTGCATATGTTGCGTCGTTTGCGCGCCTTACCCGGAGTTAAAAAGGTGTTTGTCCGTTCGGGTATTCGTTTTGATTATCTGCTTTGCGACAGCGACGAGACGTTTTTCAAAGAGCTTGTTAAACACCACATCAGCGGTCAACTGAAGGTGGCTCCCGAGCATTGTTCCAAAGCGGTGTTGGCTGCCATGGGCAAACCGCCGATCGAAACGTATCGCCGTTTTCAAAAACGGTTTTATGAGTTGACACAGAGCATCGGAAAAAAACAGTATTTGGTACCGTATCTGATGTCTTCGCATCCGGGAAGCACGATGCGCGATGCGATCGAATTGTCCCTTTTCTTGAAGAAGGAGGGGTTGCATCCCGAACAGGTACAGGATTTCTATCCGACCCCCGGTACGATCTCGACATGTATGTTTTATACCGAGCTTGATCCGTATACCATGCAACCGATCTACGTTCCGAAGACCCCGAAGGAGAAGGCTGAGCAACGCGCGCTCCTTCAATATTTCAAGCCGGAAAACCGCGCCGTTGTCCTGCGTGCGTTACGCGCGGCAGGACGCACGGATCTGATCGGGAACGGACCGCAATGTCTGATCAAGGACGATCGCCCGAAGACGGTGCGTGACACCCGCTCGCGTGGCGGTGTTGCGGCGAAAAATAAGAAAAGGAAGCGCTGATCCATGCTGCAATTTCAACCCATAACCGTGCAGGCGATTCGAGAATTCACGCCGTTTTTGTGCGGGCAAAACGGACGCCTTTGCGATTTCACGCCGGCGAATCTGTATGTGTGGAAGGATTATTATTATACAGGCTATGTCATTCGGGATGACCTGTTGTATTTTGAACTTCGCGGTGAAGAAGGGGAAACCTATTACAGTGTGCCGATGGGGTCGGGCGATCGCGTTGGCGGCTTGCGCTTGCTGTATGATCATGCCGCGTCGCAGGGTATGCCGCTCCGGTTGTCATTGATTTGCGACGATATGCTTGAGGATATTCGAACGGCGTTCGGTGAAGTGGCGTTTTCTTATGAGCGTGATTGGTGCGATTATTTGTATGAAGCCACTCCGATGGCTGCGTTTACAGGCGCGGCTTATGCTAAACAACGTAACCACGTGCGTCGTTTTGAGAGGGAATATCCCGCGTATCGTGTGGAGCGATTGCGTGCGGATCACGTGGAGGCGCTCAACGCGTTTTTGGATTCGTTTGCCCTCCTTCGCGGCAAGGATTCGGAGCTTGCCGCCGAAGAGATCGAGCGTACGCGTCGTGCGCTGTCGCGTATGGAAGCGATCGATCTGCTCGGCGTGGTGCTTTGGGTGGAAGATCGTTTGGTCGGTTTTTCGGCCGGTACGCGCGTGTGCGACACGTTGTACGTGAATTTTGAAAAAGCCGATACCGCCTATCACGGGGTGTATCAAAAGCTCGTGCAATGTTTTGCGCAGATGTTTACGGATGAGACAGTTCGCTTCATCAACCGTGAAGAGGATTGCGGCAACGAAGGACTGCGAAAATCGAAATTGGCGTATCATCCGACCGCTTTGCTCAACAAGTATGCGTCGGTGATACCAACGTGCGGAGGGGGATGCTGTGTGACGTATCGAGTGGCGGTTTGCGACGATGATGGTACGCAACGTGAATATCTCAAAAATCTTGTGCTTGTGCATATGAACGACGTCGGCGCCACCGTGGATATGCACGTGTATCCTTCGTCGGAGGCGTTGCTGTTTGACGACGTAAAGCAATTTGATATTTTTCTTTTAGACATCGAAATGCCCGGCCTCAATGGGGTGGAGCTTGCCGAGCGGATCCGCGAAAGCAACGAATCCGCCGCTGTCATTTTTGTGACCGGGTATGCGGAGTATATCGCACAGGGCTATGATGTGGGTGCGCTGCATTATTTAATGAAGCCCATCGATAAACCTAAGCTTTTTGCTGTGCTGGACAAGGCGATCGCCGTACTGAGCAAGCGTGATTCCTGCTTGCGGTTGGAAACCGGCGGCGAGACGCATCGTGTACCGCTTGGCGAGATCCGCTATTTGGAAGTGAACGGCAATTACGTGACGGTACACGCCAAGAATGATGTGACGGTCAAAAAGACGCTGTCGGATCTGGAAGCGGAGTTGGATGAACGCTTTGCGCGTACGGGACGTTCGTTCGTTGTCAATTTGTCTTTTGTGCGGCGGGTGACCAAATCGGATGTGTTTTTGAACGACGGTACACAGGTGCCGTTGTCGCGCGGAATGTATGAAGCGTTCAATCGTGCAATCATTGAACGATTGTAAAACGTGAGGAGGAGCGATGTTGCGCAGGAAAAAAACGAACGATCGACTGGCCGCGTATCAGCGTGAATTGCTCGATACGCATTATACAGAGGTCGAGAATATGTATCGTGAGATGCGCGGATGGCGTCACGATTACCGCAACCATATCCAAACAATGAAGGTCTATGCCGCAAACGGCGATCTGGAAGCTATTGAGCGTTATTTGGATTTGTTGGATAATGAGCTTTGTGCGGTCGATCCGCAGATCAAAACGGGTAACGCCATGACCGATGCGATCTTGAACAGCAAACTGTCCCTGGCGCGTTCAAAGGGAATTACCGTGAAGGCGGATGCTCATATTCCGGTAGCGTTGTCGATCTCTGAACTGGATCTTTGCGTCATCTTGGGAAATCTGTTTGACAATGCAATCGAGGCAAGCTTGGCTTTGCCGCCCGAACAGCGTATGATTCGGGTGTATATGGATATGAAAAACACGCAACTTTACATTTCGTTTACCAACGTTACCGCCGGTAAAAAGATGA
>JAFQFZ010000025.1 GCA_017398425.1 Clostridia bacterium
CGACGATACGCTCACCGTCCTTCTTAAACGCCACCACCGAGGGGGTGGTGCGGGCGCCTTCTGCGTTGGGGATGACGACGGCCTCGCCACCCTCAATGACCGATACACAAGAGTTGGTCGTACCGAGATCGATACCGATGATTTTTGCCATTTGTAATTCCTCCTATACTGAAAACAAATCGATACAATAGAAAATATATAAAAGGTGGGTTCCCTTTTATGCCTGACTCAGTTGGCGACTTTGACCATCGCCGGACGGATCACGCGATCACCGAAACGGTATCCCTTTTGGAACACTTCGGTGACCGTCTCGGTTTCCACACCGTCGGCATCCTCACGCATCACCGCGTGATGCACCTCGGGATCGAACGGTTGACCGAGTGCGGGGATCTCTTCAAGACCGAGCTTTTGCAGCTCCTCGTGCAGTTTGTCGATGATCATGTCGACACCCTTGCGGTAATCGGGACCGTCGGGCGCATCCACCGCACGCTCCAGATTGTCCAGCGACGGCAAGAGCTGACGCAGGATCTCGGATTTGGCATACTGACCGATGGATTCCTTTTCCTGCTCGGTACGGCGCTTATAGTTGGCGTATTCGGCGAGCATGCGGGTGTATCGTTCCTTTTCCGCGTCGAGCTCTTCTCGCAACGCCTCCATCTCTTTATCCGCTTTCTTCTTTTTCTTTTCGGGCTTTTGCGCCGACTCGGGAGCATCGACCGCGTCTTCGGTCACATCCGCTTCTTCGATCGGCGTGGTTTGTTCTTCGCACATATATGTATCCTCCTTTTGGGACAGTATACCTCGGTTTTACGGAAGCTAATCGGACATTACCACAGCTCCGCCATCATTTTCTCCATCGAACGCGCCATGAATTCCAGTTGCGGAATGACATCCGCATAATCCATGCGTACCGGACCGATCAAACCAATCGAGCCGCTCTGTTGTCCGTCGGGTGAGTAGCGCGTCATGATGACGCTCGAGCCGTTCAGCTCGGGACACAGGCTCTCGCTTCCGAGAAGCACCTGCAAACCTTCCGTGTACATGGACAGCATCGCCGCCAAGCGCTCACGCCGCGAGAGGAAGTTGAGAAGCAAGCGTGCATGCTCCCATTGGTAATCGGGGTTTTCGAGCAAAGCAAATTGTCCGGAAAGACGAACATCCGCTTCAATGGATTGCTGGATGAGATCGCAAAAGCCGGTGATCAAGCCGGCCATCGCCAGACCGCTTTTTCCGAGCGGGAACATCAACTGTTGCAACGACGTCAGGTGGATACCGCTGAGCGGTTGCCCGACGTAGCGATCCATCAAAAGCGTGTTGAGCGCCGCCAACTGTTCGTCATCGACCGACGGGTCCACGCGACACAGGCGACTGCGAAGCGTCCCCGAGGAAGTCATGACCGCGACCATCACGGTGCGTGCCGACATCCGCAAGAACTCGACCCGACGAAGCCGTCCCGCCGATTCCTGCGGCGGAGTCGTGATCGCGGCGCAGCCGGTCGTTTCGCTGAGGATCTGGGTCGCTTCCGACAGCAGACGTTCGGGATCTCCCGCCGCACTTTGCAGACGGCGCGTGATCGCGTTGCGACGTTCGATCTCCAGCGCACGGCGCGGCATCAATTCGTCGATATACAAGCGAAATGCCTTGGCGGTCGGGACACGTCCCGCCGAGGTGTGGGGTTGTTCGAGATAGCCTCTCGCACAAAGATCCGCCAGTTCGTTGCGGATCGTCGCAGAGGAGACGGCGTAGTCCAGATACTGCGTGAGCAGTTTGGAGCCGACGGGCTCACCCGTGCGGATATAACTTTCGATCACCGCCGCCAAAATGGCCTTCTTGCGTTCGCCGAGCAGTTCCATCCGTCCTCCCCCTTTCGTGCCGTTCGGAACTTTTAGCACTCTACTCCTCCGAGTGCTAACCATACTCTACCACACCCCGCGCGCGGTGTCAACCTCCGAAATGTGAAACTTTTGTTAAATGCGGAAATAATTGCGTGCGGAGCGGTTTTTTCACCGAATATTTTCCGTTTCGGACTTGGATTTCGTTTGAGAATACGGTATAATAAGAGGCAACTCCGTAAAAGTGAGGTATGGGCATGACACTCCTCTTCTTGACATTGATATACGTTTCGTTCATCGGGCTCGGACTTCCCGACGGTCTGCTCGGTGCGGCATGGCCATCTATGCACGCGGATATGCACGCGGAGGTATGGATGGCGGGCATCCTGTCGCTGTTGATCACCTGCGGCACGATCGTGTCCAGTCTGTTGTCCGATCGCTTGACCAAGCGATTCGGCGCGGGTGCGGTGACAGCGGTCAGCACGGCGATGACGGCGGCGGCTCTTCTCGGGTTTTCTCTCGCCGATCACTACTGGATGCTGTGCGTGTGCACCATTCCTTACGGCCTGGGTGCCGGAGCGGTGGACGCCGCTCTCAACAACGTGGTGGCACTCCACTTCAGTGCCAAGCACATGAGCTGGCTTCATTGCTTTTGGGGCGTCGGCGCCTCGGTCGGCCCGTGCATCATGGGTGCGTGCCTGACGGGAACGCTCGGATGGCGCGGCGGCTATACGGTCGTGATGATCCTGCAGGCGGTCATTGCGTTTTCGCTGTTCCTGTCACTTCCGCTGTGGAAGCGCACGCTGAAAACCGACCGTGACGGCGAGGAGGTCGTTCCCTCTTCCCTCGGTTTCGGCGGTGTGTTGAAGATCCGCGGTGTCAAGGCGGTGCTGCTCGCATTTTTCTGCTACTGCGCGGCGGAGATGACCGCCATGCTGTGGTCAAGCAGTTATCTTTACTTACACCGCGGTCTCGACGAGGGTGTCGCCGCCTTTTTGGCGACGCTGTTTTATTTCGGAATGACGGCAGGACGCTTTGTCAACGGATTTCTTGCCGAGCGGTTTTCGGATCATCGGTTGATCCGCGCGGGCGCGCTCATCGCACTCGGAGGCATTCTGCTGTGTGCCGTACCGATCGACTCGCCCGTCTTGTCCATTGCCGGACTGCTCATTCTCGGTATCGGCTGTGCGCCGATCTATCCCTGCATCATCCACGCCACCCCTGTGGCGTTCGGAAAAGAACACTCGGGCGCCATCATCGGCATCGAAATGGCCGCCGCGTACCTCGGCAGTTGCGTGATGCCGCCGCTGTTCGGATGGCTTTCGAGTTGGATCGGCATGTGGCTGTTCCCGTTCTTTTTGCTCATCTTTATGGCGGCGGTGCTGTTGCTGTTTGAGCGCGTGCAACGCCGCACGTCATCCCGAGGAGGTTTGAACCAATGCAGCTGACCGTAAAGCAACAGCTCGCACAATTGAGCTGGAAAAATTTTGTGATGCTCACCGTCGCCGGTCTGATCAACGCGTTCGGCGTGACGGTGTTCCTGACACCGATCCATCTCTTCGACAGCGGTATTTCGGGCACCTCGATGCTGTTGTCGCAGGTCACGCCGCTGACCTTATCGCTGTTTCTTTTGATCTTGAACGTGCCGCTGTTTTTGTACGGCCTCAAACGTCAGGGCCCGGTTTTTACCGTGTATTCGGTGTACGCGGTGGCAATCTATTCGCTCGGTGCGTGGCTGATCACCGGCCCGCTTCCGTTGGATGTCAGCGTGGCATCGCCGCTTGCGGGGACCGACAAATTTCTCTGCGCGATTTTCGGCGGTTTGATCTCGGGTGTCGGCAGTGGTTTGACCATTCGCTTCGGCGGTGCGATCGACGGCATCGAGGTCATGGCGGTCATCTTTGCAAAGAAATTGAACCTGACCGTCGGCACCTTTGTGATGATCTATAACGTGGTGCTGTACGTTCTGTGCGGCATGGTTCTGCATGACTGGATCCTGCCCCTCTATTCCATCGTCACCTACATGGCGGCGCTCAAAACGGTCGACTACATTGTCGAAGGTATTGACCGCTCCAAGGGGGTCATGATCATCACCGAAAAACCCGACGAAGTCAGCGACGCGTTGATCGCGGAATTCGAAAGCGGCACGACAAAGATCCCCGCGCGCGGCGGGTATTCCAACGTCGAAAAAACGATGATCTATTTCGTTGTCAACCGTTTCCAAATCGCCAAAATGCAGTCCATCGTTCACACGATCGACCCGCACGCCTACATGACCATCAGCGAGGTGGCGGACATCTTCAAAAGCGAACACACGAATAAATAAGAAAAATCGCCCGTTGCAACGCAACGGGCGATTTGCTATGTATCAGCAAGTGCCGAGCAAGCGGATATAAAATTCCACAGCACGGCAGAGTGTTTCGACGCGGATACGTTCGTTGTGACCGTGGATGGTGGCGCGTTCTTCACTTGTCAGATCCATCGCAGAGAAGCGATAGACACGGTCGGAAATACGCCCGTAATGGCGGCTGTCGGAGCATTGCACCATCAGATACGGTGACACGATACAACCTTTCCAGGTCGACAAGACCGCTTTTGCCACGCGATCGAATGCTTCGCCGTCGTTGTGCGAAACACGGCTGGGATTCATGCCGTACATCAGCTCGATCTGCACAGCGTCGTTGTCGATCGTTTTACGCAGACGCGCCAGCGCCGAATCGACTGTGTCCTCCGGGTTCAAACGCATATTCGCTACCATCGAGGCTTCGGGAGGAATGACGTTCGGCGCCGCACTGCCATCCATCTGAGTGAAAGCGACGGTGGTACGCATCAGGGCGTTCAGCTCGCCGCCCGACGATTTACAAATGGCGTCGAGGATCGGCTTAAAAAGCCACAAATTCGAGAAGATCAAACGATACGCAAAGGTCGAATGACGACCGAGCGTGTCAAACAACGCGGCGACAGGCGGCGTGATATGTGCCTTAAACGGATGCGACTCCACTGCACAGCACGCCTGCGCCAACGCCCCAACAGGGGTATGAGGTTTGGGCGCCGACGCGTGACCGCCGTCAGACTTCGCCGTGAAGCGAACGTTCATCATGCCTTTTTCCGCGACGCCGATCATACCGCACGGTACCGTGACCCCGGGAAACACGTTTTCAACCACCGCGCCGCCTTCGTCAAGAACCAGTGCCGGTTCGATGCCGTGCTCCTCAAAGTAATCCACGATATGCACGGTGCCGTTCCCGTTGATCTCTTCCCCGCCCGAGAACGAGAAATACACATCGTTTTCGGGAACAAACCCCTCGGCGATGCGGTGATCGGCGGCAAACAGGACGCCGTTCAGCGTCACCTTGGTATCGAGCGTGCCGCGTCCCCACACCACGCCGTCCTCGAGAACCGCTTCAAAGGGCGGTTTGTCCCAGCCGTTCTCATCGACGGGCACCACATCGTAATGCGCCATCAACACCGTCGGAGCATCCGAACGCTTACCCTTCCAACGGAAGAGCAATGCGCGGTCGGGCAAACGCGTGAGCGTGCAGGTCTCAAACACGTGCGGATAAAGTTTCGGGAGAAGACCGATGAGCTTTTCAAACTCCGCATCATCCTCAAGCGAGGAGTCGGCAAACGACACCGTACGGCAACGCACCAGCGCGCGAAGCGCTTCGGTCGCCGCCTGCGCATCAAACGTCACCTTGTCGGCATCGACAGGCACGGACGCTTTCGGCTTAAAACGCCAAGCGCGAACGAGCAATACCGCCAAGAACACCGGCAGTACCGCGAGCAACGAATACAACACGATTTCCATCATGCTTACAACAGTCCTTTTTTATACATAATACGTGAAACGACGAGCGTGAACAGCACGCCGACCGGCACCATGATGCCGACCTGATCACGACCGAGTGCCGGCACAAAGACGAACAGCACCAGCATCAGGATGATCGGAGCAATGGAGATCTTCCAATTCTTCGAAACGAACACCACCGCCAGACCGCCGAAGAGCGCGGGCAACATCTGATCGAATGCGGGTTCGAGCGCGGGAGCTTCCAGAATCGGTGTCAGCGGTACGATCAGGATCACACCGACGATGACGATCAGCGTGGTCACGATACTCGACACCGCAATGGCGATGGTGGAGATGATCTCGCCTTCTTCGGAATTCGATTTGACGCCCGCACGCTCCATCGCGTCAAGAGCGCAAGGCAGTTTCAAGTTGGAGATATTTCCCGTAACAAACGACAGATACGCACCGCCTGCGCCGAGCATCGGCACGTAAGTGAAGATCTCCACGATACCGACCGCCCAATACATCGGGGCGGTCGCCAACAAGCCGCTCCACAATGCGCCCCAATCGGGCATGGCACCATAGAGAACCGACACGGCCACAGGGAAGCACAAAATCAAAAACGCCAACAGCAATCCCCACACACGACCGTCGCGGTGGACGCTGTCCAAATAGGTTGCAGGTTTTTTCACGTTTGTCTCCCCCTTTCTTACGACAACCAAGCGGTAAACGGAATGGCGCTTGCCATACCGACCACCAAGCTGATAGGCAATGCATAATCGTTCATGAAACGCAGTCCCGCCTTTTTGGCAAGCAGACCGCAAATCGCCATAACGACCGCCGACACCAGCATGACAAACACCGGGATGAGGCCCTTGAAATCACCCGAAAACGCCAACGTAACATCGCAGAACACGTAACCGATGAACGCGGAGATCATGCCGAGAAACATGGAGTTTGTGAAGATCTCGCCCCATTTTTTGTCGCGGTTTTCGATCTTTTTCATACCGCCCTGGATGCGTTTGGTCAACAGCGGCACAAAGATCAATCCGATGATGATGCCAAGCGTCATCACCCACAGCACCGTCACAAATGCCGTGGCACTTTGGATCTGCTCACCGGTGCCGAGCCCGAGTCCGTTCAAGGCGTTGCCCGCCGCCACGGTTTCATACGACAGTGAACCGATGACGGACAAGCGCAACCACGGCAGCGCCAGACCGAGGCTCTTAGACAACGTCACAACACCGATCAGGATCGAAATCGCCGGGGCGATCGTGAAGATCGCCGACGAGCTGATCGTCTTGCGGATGACGGTGTTGTCAATGCCGATCGCGCGCGCACGTTTGACCGCACGCATCAAAAACACCACCGACTGTGCCAGCACGACGGCGATGATAATGCCGACGATCAAGAACAGTGCCCAATGGTTTACATGGAATTCCATATCGTTCACTCCTTTGGAAGGATTTGATAAAACTCAGTATATCACACTTCGACAAAAAATGCGAGATATATTATACGTTCTCCTCAAACGTTTGTCGAAGCTGTGAGGCAAGGCGGCGCATGGTCGCTTCGTCCGCCTTAACGACGCGGCGGTCATAGGTCACCAGACCGTTGACTTCGTCCTCCACGTCGCTGACCTGCGTCAGGATCGAAGCGCAAAGTCCGCCGCGGATCGCCGCAGTAACTTCGTTTTCATAGAGCGCGGCGAGCGCTTCATTGAACGCGTCGCGGTCGGTAAAGCGGCGGTAGCCGTAGGTACGTTTGGGGTTGAAGCTGTGGTCGTCGAGCTTGAGTGAATATCCTCCGAACTCCGACAGCACAAGCGGCTTTCTCTGCGCGGTCAAAGCGATCGGTTTAAAATACACGTGCTCGCTTTGCACGTCGCTTTCGTTGCCGAAAAACCACCCCGAAGTGGCATCCCACACACGCGAGCGATCGTATGCTTTCAAGCAACGATACACTCCATCGGGATTGTGTTGTCCCCAACCTTCGTTAAAGATCGTATAGTACACGACGCAGGGGTGGTTGTACAATTGATCGACCGTGGCAACGGCTGTTTCCAAAAACATCCGTCGACGACGTTTCGACATACGGCGCGGCAGGCTGCGATGCTTTTTACCCAGTGTAGGTAACGCCGTATCGCGCAAGAAGGAGTAGCGTCCGTTGTTGACCATATCCTGAAACACAAGCATACCCTCGCGGTCGCACGCGTAGTAAAACGCTTCGGGTTCGATCTTGATGTGCTTGCGCAGGGTGTTGAAGCCGAGCGATTTCATCGTTTTCACATCAAAACGGTAACCTTCCTCGGAAGCGGGAAGTACCAAGCCGTCGGAAAAATAACCTTGATCGAGCAGACCGTGGAAGAAATACGGCTTGCCGTTGAGAAGGATCCGCTCACGACCGTTCACTTTACCGACAGAGACGGTACGGAGTGCAAAATAGGACTGCACCTCATCGGTGCCGGACGCCAGACTGAAATCGTAAAGATAGGGCGATTCGGGGCTCCAAAGGCGCGGCTTTTCCACACGAAGGGTGATCGAATCGCCGCAAAAGCGATACTCGGTCGCACCGTCTTCGGTGTGCAAGATCAGGCACTTTTCCTCCGCGCCGCCTTCCACCTCCACGGTGACGGAATCGAGCGTCGGCGTAACACGTACACGGCGGATGTATTCGTTCGGCACGCTTTCGAGCCACACGGTCTGCCAGATGCCGCTGAACGGCGTATACCACATGCCGCCGCGCTTCTTTCGCTGTTTTCCAAACGGCAGATCGGGCGACAACGTATCCCACACCTCAACGCGCAAGCGATTCTCTCCCGCACACACAGCCGAGGTGACATCAAACGTGAATGCCGTGTAGCCGCCGAGATGCTCACCGACCTCGCGATCGTTCAAAAACACGCGCACCGACTGGTCCGCCGCCCCGAAATGCAACAGCAGGCGATCCTTCAAAAATCCGTCCGGCAAGCGGAAGGTGCGTTCGTAGATCCATTGTTCGTTGCGCGAGAGGGTTTTCTCGACCCCCGAAAGAGTCGATTCGGGCGGGAAGGGTACGCGCACGGTGCCGACGGTGCGCTCTGTCCCCTTACGGCGGCAGGAAAGCCTCCAGTCCCCGTTGAGGCACAGATAGCTGTCGCGCACCAACTGCGGACGCGGATATTCACAAAACGGCACAGTCGCCGCCACAAACGGTGTGGACAGTCGATTCATAGCCGAAACAGCGGAAGCTTTCATTGCCGAAGGTCACTCCTTTGTATCATAAAAACAGCGCAGAAGCGAACACCTCTGCGCTGTGCACATTTAAAACGTACGATCAGTTCTTCGTCGCATACTTCTCGGCCGACGCGATGAGCTTCAACAGCAACGCCTCTCCGTTTTTATGATCCCGGACCGATTGTTCACCCGATGCGGTGCCGACCGGCGCGCGCACACCGAAGAGCAATTCGTCGGGCAAATCTCCGAACGTCGAGAAGAGTGTTCGCGCGTTATCGTTTTCCCAGCTCCACACACGCTCGTCGACGTGGTAATCGGCGGCGGCGGTCGGAAGCTCGGCAAAGAACGTATAGCCCTCCTCCGTCACATCCTCGACCTTTTTCATGAAGCCGTCATGGCTCACACGGTCAAACACAAAAAGCATCTTTTCGCCGGTCGTGAGATACGCCATCAGTTTATCGTTATCGGCACGTCCGACCGTCGGGGCTTGCACGTCGTAATACGACGGCACCAGGCTTTCGATCTTCACCTCGACCGTGCCGTCGCCGTCGAGATCCTCTCCGTTTGCCGCAAGATAGGACGACAGCTGGCTGATCTCCTCTTCGAGAAGCGGCAGTTCGGTCACCGCGACTACCTGATAGTCGGCAGGGTTGTCGCCGACCTTATCGCACACAAACCACACACAAAGAAACACCAAAAACAACGCGGCGAACGTATGAGTTTTGTAGTGATACCAATAGTTGCTCCACTTTTCCTTAAAGGTTTTCGGTTTTTTGGGAGGAGGTGGAGGCGTCAACTCCGACGGATCCACACCCGCCAATGCCATACCGCGTGCCATACACGTCGCCCCTTTCGTTTTTCGATGAAATTCGAGTTGCTTTCATCATACCAGAATCCATGTGCTTTTGCAAGTACGACAAACCGTGTCCATCAAAAAATTTACAATTCGGAGTGCGCGATATATTCCAAATACTGATCGCGGATGCGGCGAAGTTCGCGCTGACGAATCGCCACAGTCTTGCCGCCGTCCACTTCAAATTGTGTATCGACGGCTACGATTTGATCCATGTTGACGAGATAGCTTTGATGACAACGCAGGAATCGCGCGTCGTGCAATTCGTTTTGCAGATCGTCAAGCTGACGGTAGACGTGGTACTCCTCGCCCCCGCGGCGATGGATGACGCATTTGGTGTTGCGGCTTTCAATAAACAGGATATCATGATACGGCACACGGACGATGGTGCGATAGTGGCACACCGTCAGGCATTGCGGTCGGGTGCGTTCGGACCACGCTTGCACCAAACGCAACAGTCGCGCGGCACGGTAGGGTTTGAGAAGATAGCCGGAGGCTCCGACCTCGTAACCGTCAACGGCAAAATCGGCACTTCCCGAGCTGAACACGATCTCGCCTTCAAAGCCGCCCGAACGAAGTGCCTTGGCGGTGTCAAGACCGCGTCCATCCCCGACTTCCAGATCGAGGATGATGCCGTCAAAATGCTCCCCGTCTTCGACGTCACCGAGCAAGTCGTCACTTTCGGCATACTGTTCAACGGCGACCGCCACCGAACGCGCGGTAAACGCCGACACGAGCAACCGCGCCAACGTAGCACGATCCGAGCTGTTACGATCGCAAATTGCCAAACGCATACAACCGATCTCCTTTCTTCGTTTTCATCGAAATCTCCTGCATTTTCCGAAATGCACCGTGCCCTTGCCGTCCGTCTGCTATACTCAAAAAGAGCCAGCTCACCAAAGGAGGATCGGTCATGATTTCCTACCGCACCGCACCGGAATTGCACCGTCACCGCGATCTCGGTTTTACCATCACGTTCGGAATCAGCGCCTATCACCGCGGAAAGCGACTGCTCCACATTCCGGATGTGTTCTGCCACCGTCGTCAGGCAGTCGAATTCGTGAGACGATGCAATCAACACCGACTGGAATTGTGCCATTTGCGGGATTTGCTCGAGGACGAAATGTAATATTCCTCAACATCAAGTCAACCTTATCATCAAACATTGTACCATGTAATTTACATTTGTCAAGTATATTTCGCACATAACCTCTTTTTTATTCTATTTTACCACACATTTCGAGGTTTTGCGGAATGTTGATGAAATTAACATATATTTCATGGAAAAGCACAAAAGCGGCGACCGCGTCCTCAAACGGACACGATCACCGCTTTTTTAATCATTCAAAGCTCCGACGAAAACAGCGACAACGAACGGTGAAGAATGCCGTTCATATGCGCGATCGCCATGCCGTAATTGGTCATCGGGATCTCCTGCTCACGTGCCGAGCGCATTCGCGAGCGCATCTCCCGTTCGTTGAGCATACAGCCGCCGCAATGGATAACCAGCGCATAGTCCTGCAGATCTTCCGGGAAATCTCCTCCCGACGTGAACGAGAAGAGGACATCTTTTCCGGTGTGACGGCGGATGAGACGAGGCAACTTTACGGTACCGATATCGCCGCATTGCCGATGGTGAGTACACCCTTCGGAGATGAGCACCTTGTCACCGTCTTGTAAACGATCCAGCATCGCTGCGCCTTTGACCGCCGACGCGAAATTGCCCTTGTACCGCGCAAACAAGATCGAAAACGAGGTGAGAGGGATCGCATCCGGCACCAGCGGAGAGACTTGTGCGAACGCTTGTGAATCGGTGATCACCAATTTGGTTGCCGCGCCGAGCGTGTCGAGCGTCGCAGACAGCGTTTCCACCTGCGTCACCACTGCGACCGCCTTGCGATCGAGCAGCTCGCGGACGGTTTGCTGTTGCGGCAGGATAAGACGACCTTTCGGAGCAGAACCGTCGATCGGGGTAACGAGCACCACCGTGTCCCCTTCTCCCACCAAATCCTGAAGCAGCGTCTTTTCGGGTGCGTCGCTTTTCACCAAACGCGCCAGCGTTTCTTTCAGATCCTCGATACCTTCGCCGGTTTTGGCGCTGACAGCAAGCTCCCCCGTATTCGGGGCGATCGCACCGTCGAGATCGATCTTATTGCGAACGATCACATACGGTAAGCCCATCTGCTCAAACAAACGGCAAAGTGCGGTTTCTTCCTCCCCAAGAGGCATACGTGCGTCGCTGACCAGCACCGCCGCATCGGTTTTCCGAAGGATCTGTTTGGTCTTTTGTACACGCAACAGACCAAGCTCCCCCTCATCATCGATACCGGGAGTATCGATGATGACAACAGGTCCGAGCGGCAACAGCTCCATGGCCTTTTGGACGGGATCGGTCGTGGTGCCTTTGACATCCGAAACAACCGCCAGCTCCTGCCCCGTCAGCGCATTGACCACGCTGGATTTTCCGGCATTACGCAAACCGAAAAAGCCGATATGCACCCTCTCGGCGGATACCACGTTATTCATGCCGTTCCTCCTTTTGATCAGAAGCGGAAATCACGGCGATTGGACGCCTTGATATCCTCGATGTTTTGCCTTGCGATCGCTTTGACTTTTTCGTTGGTGATTCGTTCGTATTCCTTTTCCACCATCTTATAGCCGATCTCTTTGGTCTCGGGGCTTGCATAATCCTCGAGATATTCGCTGAGGGTCATCAGCGCATTCGGATGACAGCAGTTGACGATCTGACCCGTTTTGCACAGGCTCATGAAGCGGTCGCCCGTGCGCCCCTCGCGATAGCACGCGGTGCAGAACGACGGGATGTGTCCCATCTCCATCAGCCAACGCACCACCTCATCGAGCGTGCGCTGATCGGAGACATCGAACTGCTCGGAATCATGAGGGCGCTCCTCTTCGGTGTAGCCACCGACCGACGTGCGCGAGGCACCGCTGATCTGCGAAATCCCCAGACGAAGCGCACGGCCGCGCACCTCTTGCGATTCGCGCGTCGAGATGATCATGCCGGTATACGGCACGGCAATACGAATGCAGGCGATCAGCTTTTCGAACATATCATCAGGGAACGAGTTGTCGAACTCATCGGGATCGATGTCATCGGCGCGCTTGAGGCGCGGTACGCTGATGGTGTGCGGTCCGACGCCGTGCACCGCTTCCAGATGTTCGGCGTGCATCATCAAGCCGACAAACTCATACATATAATTCTCCAACCCAAACAGCACACCGAGTCCCACGTCGTCGATGCCGCCTTCCATAGCGCGATCCATCGCTTCGGTATGATAATCATAGTCGTGCTTCGGACCGGTGGGATGCAATTTGAGATAACTCTCCTTATGGTAGGTCTCCTGGAACAGGATGTAGGTACCGATACCGGCTTCCTTGAGCTTGCGGTAGTTTTCCACCGTCGTCGCGGCGATATTGACGTTGACGCGACGGATCGCACCGTTTTTGTGATTGATGCTGTAGATGGTGCGAATGGATTCGAGGATGTATTCGATCGGGTTGTTTTTGGGGTCCTCGCCCGCCTCGATCGCCAGGCGCTTGTGTCCCATGTCCTGCAAGGCGATGACCTCGGCACGGATCTCCTCTTGCGTCAGCTTTTTACGGGCGATGTGCTTATTCTTCAAGTGGTACGGGCAATAGACGCAACCGTTGACGCAGTAGTTGGACAAATAAAGCGGTGCAAACATCACGATGCGGTTGCCGTAAAAGCGGAGCTTGATCTCCTCCGCAAGAGACTTGATGCGTTCGACCGTCTCGGGATCGTCACACGCGAGCAACACCGCCGCTTCGCGGTGCGAAAGACCGGCGCAGTTCCAACCGTCTTCGGTTTTAACGGGACGCGCTTTTTCGATCAAGCGATCGATGAGTTCTTTGTCATCCTTGTGCGCCATCGCATACGCGATGGTGTCGCGGATCTCGCCGTCGTGAATGAACTCCTCGGCTTTGAGGGATTTGGGATCGTAGTTAGCCATGGTATTTCTCATCCTTTCTTGACATCGCCGCGGTCGACTGTGATCTCATAGCCGATCGACGCCATACGTTGTTTCAATTGTGCCAGGCTCTGCGCCGACTCGTCGCCTGTGGCGATCTTGCCGTCGTAGAGCATATATTTTTTGCGTACCGACAGCGGTGACAGGTTAGGCATCACCACGTTGGCACCCGCCAAAATGCCTTTTTCTCGCCCGTTCGGATCAATGGTGCCGAGCGCCGTCGTTGACGGCAACAGCACCGTCGGGCAAATCAAGCGCACAAGAGACAACAAAAAGCAAGTCATCTCGAGCGTCCCCGCCGCAAACGCGGCAAACGGGGTATCCTTGTGCGGAATGAACGGGCCGATACCGCACATATCCGGTTGAAATTGTTCGATGAATTTCAAATCCTTCGCGAGGGCGGCGGTCGTTTGAAAAGGCGACCCGACCATAAAGCCGCATCCCGTTTGAAATCCGATCCGACGCAGGTCGGCAAGGCAGCGCATCCGATTCGTCAACGTCAGCTCCGGCGGATGCAACCGCGCGTAATGTTCGCTTTCGGCAGTCTCATGCCGTAACAAATAGCGATCCGCTCCCGCCTCGAACAGCCGACGGTAGCTTTCTTCGGAACGCTCACCCATCGACAACGTGACCGCGCAATCGGGAAAGCGCGCTTTGATGCGGCGTACCAACTCGCACAAGCGCTCATCGGTGAAAAAGCCGTCCTCGCCGCCTTGCATCACAAAGGTGCGAAAGCCGAGCGTATAGCCTTCTTCGCAACACGCGAGGATATCCTCGGCATCCAGGCGATAACGTTCGCAAGCCGCATTGCTTTTGCGGATACCGCAGTAATAACAATCGTTTTTACAAATATTGCTGACCTCGATCAGTCCACGCACAAAGACGGTGTGACCGTAGTGTTCATGACGTACGCGGCGAGCCTTCTCCGCCGCCGCCTCCGCCAGAGACGGACAGGCACTGTCGATCAGCGTGCGGTACTCCGCCTCCGAAAGCGATCGCTCGCGCTCAAGCCTATTGAGCAGTACCATCGCCTTATCCATGGCTGATCACACCCGAATACGCCGTTTTGACCTGCACGTGCGCGATGCGTCCGATCTTACCGGACATGGTCGAAATGGTGTCCTGCGGTGCATCCACCGCGACACTGATGATATGGATGCCTTTCTCGCGATACGGCAATCCCATGCGTCCGATCACATAATCACCGTATTCGTGAAGCACCGCGTTGAGCGCTTCCACCGCCTCGCGATCCTCGACAATGGCGCTGATGACCGCTACTCTGGTTTCCATCGTTCATCCTCCGTTTCCAAAACAAAAACTGCACCCAACACAACGTGATGGGTGCAGTAAGGGTATACTTCAATTGGTACCGCACCTTTCACGCAGAACGTATCTTTGTGTCAGGATCTATTTATAGTATACCACTTTGTCAGAAAATTGTCAAGCGCGTTCGTCATTTCGAATCGTTTTTCGGAAGAGCCACCCTTGTGACGGTGCTGTACAAATACAGATCCGCTCGATGCGTCACGATCATGCTGTTCGGACGAATATAATTCGCGGCGGCACGTTGCCGCTTCACGCTCTTAAGCTGAGAGCGAAGCACCAGCACCGTGACCAATCCGATCACCAGTCCGACGCCGAGTGCGATGAGGACCTTTTGCCAAATCGGCATCGCTTCTTCGGTCGTTTCCGACTCGTCGTAGTACTCATAGGTCTCGTCATAATACTCGTCATATTCGTAGGCCGCGGTCGGGAGTACCGCCGCAAACAGCAATACCATCGCCAATAATGCGATCCACAGTTGTTTCATGAACCTCCCCTCCCCTCTCAGCAAAGAAACCACACGAGCGCAAACGCCGCCGCGGCAGCGATCGCGCCGACCCCGGCAAACCAACGCGCAAACGCACCCTTATCCATCGGCAGGTTGCCGACGAATTTACCGGTCTGTCCATTCATAGCAAATGTGTATTTCTCGCCGCGCCAGGTCGTGTTCAACAACCACACCGGGTACAAGGCGTAATGCGAACGATTATCATGAAGCGAGATGTTGCCGCTTTCCTGCGTAACCGTCGAATAGCCGATCACCGTGTTGCGAAACTCCTCCGAGGTGCTGTTGCGAATGCGGGTGTTGGCACGTTCCGCGCTTTGCTCCGCATCGACATCATAGCGATCCGCAAGATAGCCCGCCAAATACGCCGTTTGAAAATCCACCGCGTCGCCGAAGTCATAGGGCTCGACCGATTCCATCAGATCATCCGCCATTTTGGACGAGCCGTCCACCGGCACGTGATCAAACGCAATGCTTCCCGCGCGAGTCACGCTGTAATGGCTGGTTTTGGTGTAACGGTAATTGGCATCCGTCCACACACTGACTTTGGTCGCTTTGTATCGAAACGACGCGTCGGCATCGGCATCAAACAACCAAAACGGCACGTACACACCCTTGATCTCGTCAATGTGATTTTCACTTTTGAACGCTTTGGGAAGAAGCGGCTTCCCCTTCAAATGTTCCATCATACCGCGTTTGGCCGCTTCCTTATCGAGTTTGAACGGGATGACGAAATCGGGACGCAGATCCCCGAACAACTTTCCCTTCATCACAACAGGATTGTCGCAATACGGGCACGCCGTCGCCGCCGTGGTGGCGTCACAAACCACCTCGCCGCCGCAGGACTCACACACGTACACCGTCATGTCGTCCGCTTCTTGCCACTCCTCGCCGCTTTGCGTATCCCATTCCATATGATCTACGCCGTCGTTTTTGAGCGATTCGTCGTACGACTTGAGTGTTTCTACATCAAATTCGGTGTCGCAATATGGGCACTTCATTTTTTGAAGCGAGCTGTTAAATTCGATCGCGCCGCCGCAACAAGGACATTTATACTGAAGCTGGGTATCCATCCGCTGTCCCTCCTCGTTTTCTCAAAATCGATCAGGTGATATCGTCGTCGTTGAACGGGTCACCGCACTCGGGGCAGAATTTGGGCGGATTCTTCGGATCCTTCGGCTCAAAGCCGCACTTGTCGCAACGATACAACGGAGCGTCCGCAGGCTTTTTCGCGCCGCATTCCATGCAGAATTTGCCTTTGTTGACCATACCGCACGCGCAGGTCCAACCGTTCTGCTCGGGTTTTTTCGCGCCGCACTCGGTGCAGAATTTACCCTCGGACACCGCACCACACGCGCACGTCCAACCGCTCGTCTTTGCGGCGGGAGCCGGCGTCGCCGCCTGTTGCTGTTGTCCCATGTTAAAGAGCGATTGCGCGTTCACGCCGCCGGCATTCATTGCCATGCCCATACCCATAAAGCCGGTCATGGCACCGCCCTCGTTCGCCGCCGCCGTGCGCATAGCGTCCGCCTGCGCGCCAACCAATTGTGCCGCCGCCATCGTGGGATCACGCATGATCGCCGCGTGTTGCGCCTGCTTGATGAGCGCCGCATCTTCTTCGCTGAGTGTGATGGGGTTCATCGCGATGGACACCACCGAAATGCCGCGCAGTTCGCTCCACTTTTGCGTGAGTGCCTTGTTCATCTCTTCGGACAGTTCAAGAGCGTGCGCCGGCAACGCGCTCGGGCGCACCTCCTTTTCGGAGATCGCGGCAAACGCCGGTTGCAACGCGCTGATAAACTCCGCCTTCAACTGCGAGTCGATCTCCTGACGGGAATAGCTGTCGGCAATGTTGCCGCAGACGTTCGTATAGAACAACAGCGGGTTGGTCACCTTGTAGGAATAAACACCGTTGCAACGCACCGACACGTCGATGTCGAGATGGATGTTGCGATCCACCACGCGGAACGGGATCGGGTTTGCGGTGCCGAATTTGTTGTCGATGATCTCTTTGGTGTTGAAGTAGTAGACACGCTGATCCTTGCCGGTGTCTCCGCCGTAGGTGAAGCGCTTACCGATGGTTTTGAACGTGTCGATGATGGATTTGCCGAGACTGCCGGCAAAGATGCTCGGTTCGGAAGAAGAATCGTAGGTGTATTCGCCGGGTTCGGCACACACTTCCACGATCTTACCCTGCTCCACGATGATCATGCACTGACCGTCCGCCACCGCGATGCCCGAACCGTTGGAAATGACGTTGTCATTGCCCTTGGTGTTCGACGAACGACCGCTGATCTGCTTTTGACCCTTGACCGCCAAAACGTCCTTGTCGATCGCTTCACAATAGAAAAATTCTTTCCACTGATCGGCGAGCGTGCCGCCCAATGCGCCGATACCGGCTTTAATAAGACCCATAACTCAAAACTCCTTTACAAACCAAATTCAGATGTTCCTCTTTTACTATACTACGTATGTTGTCAAATGTAAAGTCCATTCCAAAAAATGCGACCGAATACAACGATTCGGTCGCACGAATTATACAGACGCAGGTCGGCACACGCTTGTCGTAAATTTCGATACATTTTTGACGGTTTCGCCGTCAATTTGAAGCGGTGCGGGACGATCGTACGCCACGGAGATCGTCTCTCCTTCGAGGATGGTGACCACCTTGGTGTGCTTGATGTGCTCGCCCTTGAACAACGACGGAAAGATCATCAGCGTACGAAGAATGCCGACGTCATGAAACACCATGATCGAGAGTGTTTTCTTTTCGGCAAAACGGTCTTGGGACGGTGTAGGCATCATGCCACCGCCGTAATAGCGTCCGTTCATCACCGGTGCGAGCCATACCTTCTTGAAGCTCATATCCTTTCCGTCCACCGTGACCGTCGCCTTGCGCGGACGGTAATCATACAGCAATCCGCGGATAGCGATCATCGTATAATTGATCGGTTTTTTTCTTTTTTTCACCAGACGCTTTTCGCGCAGCTCATCGCCTTTTTCACAACAATAGCCGTCAATGCCGTAGCCGATGCCGTTGACAAACAAACGCTCATCCCCGTTCACGGTCACCACAGGCAACGACGCCATCGCTTCGTTGATGGGATAGGTCGGTGCATCCAAGCGTGCGTGCCCGAGATCGCGCGCAAAATCGTTGCCGCTGCCGGCGGCATATAGGTATACGCGGTTCGGATACGACACACCACGCAATTCATTGACAAAGCGGTTGATCGTGCCGTCACCGCCGCACAGGATCACATCGTCTTCGGGTTCGAGCCCGCGAAAAAACGCGGCATAATCCCCGATGCGCGTCAAATCGATCCGCACCGCTTGTGCGTATTTCGACTCCAACAAACACATTTCTTCCTCTGTTTCGTTTCCGGACAACGGATTATATAACAGATACGTCAACGTCATCTCCTCCTCCGATTCGACCGATATCGACAATATCATACACACAAATTCTAAACTTAAGCGAAACAAGGAATCTCTTGACACCGTGCGAAAATAAGATTACAATTGCAGATATCACCCAAGCAAGGAGGGATGCGGTATGTTGAACGTTTTGGTCGTCGACGACGACAAGCACACACAACTGCTGATGCAAGCGGTATTGCAAAACGCCGGATACACCGTCAAGACCGCCTCGAACGGTCTGCAAGCGTTGGACGTTCTCGACCGTGAGCACATCGATCTGGTGGTGCTCGACGTGATGATGCCGCAGATGGACGGCTACGAATTCACCAAGATCGTCCGCGAATCCAATCGTCAACTTCCCATCCTGATGGTGACGGCCAAGACGCTTCCTGCGGATGAGAAATACGGCTTTCTGGTCGGGACGGACGATTACATTACCAAGCCCATCGACGAGGAGACCATGCTCCTGCGCGTCCGTGCGCTTTTGCGCCGCGCACAGATCGTCAGCGAACAGCGCATCACCATCGGAGAGGTCGTTCTCGATTACCGGTCCTTTACGGTCATCGGACACGGGCAAACCATGGAGCTGCCTCCGAAGGAGTTTCTGCTTTTGTACAAGCTCCTCTCCTATCCCGGTCAGATCTTCACGCGCATCCAACTGATGGACGAGATCTGGGGAACGGACAGCGAAACCGGCTGGGAAACGGTGACCGTCCACATCGGGCGCTTACGCAAGCGTTTTGAGGGTTGGGGCGAATTTGAGATCGAGTCGGTGCGCGGTCTCGGATATAAGGCGGTAAAACACGTATGAAATCTTCCGAACGCCGTCAGCGCATCACGCTGACACTTCTGTTCTCCCTGATGGTCTTTTTGATCATTGCCGCCGCAGCCGGTCTTTCGATCGGTCTGCTGTTTTTGGCGCTGCATCTGGGAATCATCACCTCCATCGACGGCACGATCCAAGTCGGTGAAACGCTGCTGTTTATGTCGCTGATCAGCACCCTGCTCGGATTGTTGCTGGCGATCCTCACAAGTAAGCTGACCTTAAAACCCATCAACCGCATCATCAACCAACTCAATCGCCTGTCCGAAGGCGACTTTAAGGTTCGCATCCATTTCGGAAAGCCCATCGGTTCTCTGGCGGCCTTTCAGCAGATCGAGCAGAGCTTCAACAAAGCCGCCGATGAGCTGTCCCATACCGAGACGTTACGCGGCGACTTCATCAACAATTTCTCCCACGAATTCAAGACCCCCATCGTCTCCATCGCCGGCTTCGCCAAGCTTCTGAAACATAAACATCTTACTGAAGAACAGCGTATGGAATATCTCACGGTGATCGAGGAAGAATCCCTGCGGCTGTCTGCCATGGCCACCAATATGCTCCAACTGACCAAGATCGAAAACCAGACCATTTTGACCGACGTTGCACAGTTCAACGTATCCGAACAGCTCCGTACGGCGGTGCTGTTGCTCGAAGAAAAATGGAGCAAAAAAGCCTTGATCCCCGAACTGGAGTTTCACGAGCATCATCTCTGCGGCAACGAAGAACTGCTCATGCAGGTGTGGATCAATCTGATCGACAACGCCATCAAATTTTCTCCCAACGATGCACCGCTCACGGTGCGCCTCTCCGCCGACAAAGAGTATTTGACGGCGGAGGTGGAAAACGAAGGCCCCTCCATCCCCGAAAGCAGTATCCCGTATCTGTTTCGTAAATTCTATCAAGCCGATGAGTCGCACGCCGAAAAGGGACACGGCATCGGACTGGCGATCGTCAAAAAGATCGTCGATCTTCACGACGGCGACATCGATGTCTACAGCCGGGACGGTATCACCCGTTTTTCCGTCCGACTGCCTCTCAAGCAAAATCGCAAATAATCACAAAAAGTCGCTGTATCCAAGGATACAGCGACTTTTTCACTCAAAGGGTACGCGGGATTGCCCCCGAAACGTCGAGCAACAGCAATCCAACGGCAAACACCGCTATCGGAAGCATCAACATCGCTGCCGACCATCCGTACTGTTTTCGTTCTTGAAGCACGCAAGACAGCCAAAACGCGACAGCGCACAGAAGCGGCACGGCGTACATAATCACACAAAACACCTGCATACAAAGCAGATAATCCGGATTGGTGGCATCGATCATCCCTTCGGATGCCATCGTCAAGAGTAAGCAAAACAAGGATAGCGGAATGTATAGGATGCCGATGACCAAACGAATTCGACGACTGCTTTTTTCTGTCACGAACACACACTCTCCCTTTCTTTTGCTTCTCATGTTGCGGATATTCGACAAGCATATTATAGTTCATACTCACCGCCCTGTCAATGAACCGACGCAAAAAAGCGTTGATATCCATCGGGATATCAACGCTTTTCGATTATACTCAATACAACTTTGCGCCGGCGGGGATGTGATCATCCACCATCAGCAGATGGAGCTTCTCTTCACCTTCCTCGCTGTGGATGGCGGACAGGAGCATACCGCAGGACTCAATGCCCATCATGGCACGCGGCGGCAGGTTGGTGATCGCGATGAGCGTCTTGCCGACCAGCTCTTCGGGCTCATAGAACGCGTGGATGCCCGAAAGGATGGTGCGCTCGTTCTCGGTGCCGTCGTCGAGCGTGAACTGCAACAGCTTCTTCGACTTCTTGACCGCTTCGCACGCCTTGACCTTCACGGCGCGGAAGTCCGACTTGGAGAAAGTCTCAAAATCGACGCAATCCTCAAACAGCGGCTCGATCTCCACCTTGGAGAAATCGATCACTTCGGGGACAACGGCGATGCCGTCTTCCGTTTCCACGGCCGTCTTCACCACGGGAGCGTCCGCTTTCTTTTGGGAATCGAGAGGCTTCATCGTTGGGAACAACAGCACGTCGCGGATGGAAGCGCTGTCGGTGAGCAACATCACC
>JAFQFZ010000026.1 GCA_017398425.1 Clostridia bacterium
CCAGGCCGATAGCCTTGGCAGCGCCGGTGCTGTTGGGAACGATGTTGGCAGCGCCAGCACGGGCACGACGGAGGTCGCCCTTACGGTGAGGACCGTCGAGGATCATCTGATCGCCAGTGTAGGCGTGAACGGTGGTCATGATACCGCTCTGGATGGGAGCATAATCGTTGAGAGCCTTCGCCATGGGAGCGAGGCAGTTGGTGGTGCAGGAAGCCGCCGAGATAACGGTGTCTTCTTTGGTCAGGGTGTTCTCGTTGACGGAGAACACGACGGTGGGCAGATCGTTGCCCGCCGGAGCGGAGATGACGACCTTCTTCGTGCCCGCCTCGATGTGAGCGGAAGCCTTCTCCTTGGAGCAGTAGAAACCGGTGCACTCGAGAACGATCTCAACGCCGAGCTCGCCCCACGGAATGTTCTTCGCGTCTTTTTCCGCGTAGATGGTGATTTCTTTGCCGTCGACCACGATGGAGTTCTCCTTCGCCTCGACCTTGTCCGCCAGAGCGTAACGACCCTGAGCCGAGTCGTACTTCAGCAGGTGAGCGAGCATCTTCGCATCGGTCAGGTCGTTGATCGCAACAACCTCATAACCTTCCGCGCCGAACATCTGACGGAACGCCAGACGGCCGATGCGGCCGAAACCATTAATACCAACTTTGATTGCCATAATGAAAAACCTCCTAAATAGATTTCGCATATATTCTAGCCTATTTTTGCAATTATTTCAAGTGGTTTGATAAACTTTTGACACAAAGTTTTCAAAAATTTTTCCGAATTGCCGGTTTTTCCGCGAAAATTCGCACGCCGCACCTTGCGTCCGTGCCGAATATACGCTATAATCAGTATAAATCCTGTTTTGAAAGGACGGTATTTCGAAATGAAAGTGTCCCCTTCGATCCTGACTTGCGATTTCGCGCACATGGATCGGGCGGTTGCCTTGTGTGAGGAAAGCGGTGCCGACTGGCTCCATCTCGACGTGATGGACGGTCAGTTCGTCCCCAACCTCAGCTTCGGACCTCCCGTCATTGCTTCGCTCCGCCCGCTGACCGATATGTTCTTTGACGTGCATCTGATGATGGAGCGCCCCGATCTTCTGGTCGATGCGTTCGCCAAGGCGGGTGCGGATCTCATCAACATCCACGTAGAGTGCGATGCCGACATCGACAAGACACTCGACCGCATTCGTGAACTCGGAAAAAAAGCCGCCCTCACCATCAAGCCGAACACCCCCGCCGAGGCGGTGTTCCCCTATCTCGAAAAGCTCGACATGGTGCTGATCATGACGGTGGAACCCGGTTTCGGAGGACAAGCCTTCATGGGCGATATGCTCCCGAAGATCCGTCTCATCAAGGACGAATGTGCGCGCATCGGTCACCCCATCGAGATCGAGCTTGACGGCGGTGTGGGTGCCGCCAATGCCGCGCTCTGTGCCGAAAGCGGCGCGGACGTGGTGGTGATGGGTTCGGCGGTGTTCAACGCCGCAGACCCGAAAGCCCTCGTCTCCATGGTGCAGGCCCTGTAATACGTTATACGGAAAGGAAGGAATCTCCATGAGTTCTTCTGAAAAAGAAACCAAAAAAGGAAAGAATCTGAAACCCTCTCGCAAGGTGGCTGTCACGATCGCCGTTCTGGTCGCGATCGCCGCAACGGTGTTCGCCTCCATCCTCAGCGCCAGCGCTACGGTGCGTGACTCGGTGAACGCCGCTTCCTGCGACGTGTTCCACGTGCTGTTCGGCATGAAAGCGGAGGATAACACCGCCGCTTTGGACACCGCCGTCAACGCCTTTACCACCCCTGCGCTGATCGTGCTTTCCTGCGCCATCAGCTACGCGCTCGTATTCTACATTCTCCGCGTGTGCAAGACGAAAAAACGCACCGCGGCGATCCTGGCGCTCGCCCCTGTCATCGCCCCTGTCACCCTGAGTTTCGTCAGCGGCGGCTTCGGCATGGCATCGTGGCTGATCATGGCGGCGGCGGTGCTGTGCGTCGCGGCGCTCTTGTTGTACGATTATCTGAAGGAAAAATACCCGAAGATCTTCAAAAGCATGGCGGTATCCTACATCTTCTTCGGTGCACTGACGACCGCCGTCAGCTTCATCACCAAGATGATCTTCTACTCCTACAATTGGTGGACGTTCTTCGTCGTCGCACTCAGCTGGATCATCACCGTCCTCTTTGCCTACGTGGTCAATAAGCTGTTCGTGTTCAAGACCGATACCGACAACAAGGAAGAGCTGATGAAAGAAGCCGGTCTGTTCTTTGCCATGCGGCTCATCTCGTGGGGCATTGAGTTTCTCTTCCTGTGGATCACCGTCGATCTGGTCGGTTGGGCCGAAGCACCGTGCGTGCTCGCCGTGCAGGTCGTCATCCTGGTCTCCAACTACTTCTTCAGCAAGATGAAGGTGTTCGTCAAGCGCAAGGACGCGAAACCCGCCGAGGACGCCAAGGCGGAACCTCCCAAGCTTCTGAACGAAACGAACGACAAAAAGGACTAAACCTTCTTGCGATGGCGCATACTGTTCCTATCCCAAGCGGAAACGGAGCGAACGGTATGCCCAAGAAACACATTTCCCATAAAACATCGATCGCCATCGGCGCCGGAGCAGGCCTGTTAAACGGGCTGTTCGGTGCCGGTGGCGGTTTGCTTTTAGTGCCGTTGTTGACCGCGCGGTGTCATCTGCCGCCGAAAACGGCGTTTGCCACGTCGCTTGTCGTGACGTGGCCGCTGTCGATCGTCACGCTCATCGTGTTTGCCGTGCGCGGATCTTTAGACCTCGCCGCCGCTTTACCCTATGCCGTCGGCGGTGCGATCGGCGGCGCGATCGCAGGACGACTCATGGGGCGTGTCGACGTCACGTGGCTTCGGTGGATCTTTGTCGCCTTCCTCTTCTACGGCGGTATCAAGGCGGTGATGCTGTGGTGACGTGGCTTCTTTCCGTCTTGATCGGTCTGGGCGCAGGTGTACTCAGCGGTATGGGTGTCGGCGGCGGCACGCTTCTCGTGTTGTATCTCACGACCTTTGCAGGTGTCGACCCGAAAGCCGCCGCCGCGATCAACCTCGTGTTCTTTTTGGGTTGCGCGCCGTGGGCGATCGTGCAACACGCCAAGGCAAAACGCATCGACACCACCGTCGCGCGAAAAGCGGCGATCGGCGGTGTGGTGACCGCCGCTGTGTGCGCCGCGCTGTCTCCGCCCGACTCCCCCGACTGGATGCACCGTCTGTTCGGCGTGCTGCTTCTCGTCGTCGGAGTGCGCGAGCTGTGGCAACTCCTTCATTCCGAGAAAAAGAGCGGCTGAATCTGCAGTCCCGCCAGCGCACAACCGACCGTATCGGCAATGCGCGAAAAATCCGCTACCAGGGAGTTCGGCTTTTGCACAACGTCATCCTGCGCCATCGGCACGAAATACAGGTGCTTCACGTTTTTGAGAAGGGCGATGTTGCGAAACGATGCACCGAGCGCATCGTTCGTCGACACCGCAATGACCACGGGACGCGAACGGCGCAGATGACTCTTGACCGCCAAGGTCACGGGCGTGTCGCTGATGCCGTTGGCCAGCTTGCCGAGTGTACTGCCGGTGCAGGGCGCTACCACCAGCACGTCAAAATACCCTTTCGGTCCGATCGGCTCGACGGCAGGAAGCGTCGCGAGCACCTTCTTTCCCGTCAACGCTTCCAGCTTGGCGCACCACTCGTCCGCCGCACCGAAGCGCGTGTCGGTCGACGCCGCATGAAACGATAAGATCGGCGTGACCTCCGCACCGTCCGCAAGCAACGCGCGTATTTGCTGATAGGCGCGCTCAAAGGTGCAAAACGATCCGCACAAACAAAAGCCCACACGAAGCGGTTCCCTCATACGACTCCCTCCCTGCACATATTCCATACGGTGGATTTGATGATATCCGCCGCCGTTTTGGGCGCGACACGCCCGGGAAGCGACAACGCCCAAATGGTTTTGAGCTGCAGCTCCGCCGCCGCCCCCTCATCGATGCCGCCCGGACGCGACGCAAGGTCGATGAGAAGCGTGCGGCGATCCAACCGCCCGAGCACCCGTCGATCGAAGAGCAAGGTCGGCACGGTGTTGAACACCACATCCATCGACGGCAACTGCGCCAGATCGTCCGTTGACACCGCACAGCAACCCTGCACGCGTGCCCACGCGCGATCGGCACATTTGCGCGCCGCGACCGTCACCGCGGCACCGAGTCCCGTCAGCATTCTTGCCAGCACCTTACCGATGCGTCCGTACCCGACGATCAGGCAACGGGCGCCGTGCAGCGTCACGGGCAATTCTTCCATCGCGAGCTGGATCGCCCCCTCGGCGGTCGGCACGGCGTTACGCACCGCCAGCTCCTCGCGCTGCAAATAATCCCCCACGGTGATGCCGCGTCGCGCAAACGCCGCCTGCACGTCCTCGGACAGTCCGCCGCCGAACACACGCTGTTCCGCTTTGACAGCGGCGTACACCTGCTCAAGCGGGATCGAATGCCGCGAAAACGGCGCGTGCACCGTGCGTCCGTCGGTGGTCATCGGCATCGGAAAAATCACCGAGTCGCTCAGTGCGATGGCTTGTGTCGCATCGGTACATCCCGCCACGCACGGCGGCAGATCGGTATTATCAAAGCCGACGGCAAGAACCTTACAACCATCCTCAGCGAGACTTCCCGCCAGATAAGCATAGCGCAGATCCCCGCCGACGACCGCAAACGTTTCCGGTTTTGTCATGGATCATCCCCCCATACATTACTACAGTGGTAGTGTATGCGAATGGGAAGCACCGTGTGAAGAACACCGCCCCGAAAGCACAAAAACGGCACGACATCCGTTTATCGGATATCGTGCCGTTTGATCATCGACTCATATACAGTTCGATGCGCGCCGTCTCTTCGGGGATGGTCAGCACCTCCAGCCGTGAGTAGCTTTGATTCAATTGCACGTCGTAGGCGGTTTGCGTCTGCGCCAGAAGAGCGCCGTCGGCATCGAGGAACCGATACACGGCATACGTCTGTTCCACGCCGTTTGTAAAACAGATCCGATACGTGATCTGCACTTGCGTATCGCTCTTGCGCTCGAGCTTCACATCCTTGACGGTATACTCTCCGTTTTCTCCGCGTTCGTATTCGGGATAACACACCGTGAAACCGTCGATCTCTTTTTCAACGGTATGCTTGCCGGCAGGCATCGTGGGATGCGCGGTCGGGGCGGTCGTCGCCTTTGTCACAGTCGTGACGGTGGTCGTGGGGTAACGTCCGTGCGACTGTGCACTCGATGCGTTGAGCGTCCACGACGCAGGTTCGCACAAGCGCGAGGTGGTGACGTCGATCGACACCTCCATGCGTTGCGACTCAAAGACCAATTGTCCTTTCACCGTGCCGTCGCCGTCGTGATAGAGGAACGAGGCGGTGTTGGGATTGACCCACAACGCTTCGCCGCGATCGATCACCAATCGGTCGCCGTCCCACAGCGAAAATTCCACCGAAATGTAATCGGCTTTTCCCACAGCCAGCTCCACGCCATCCGCGTCGTTGGTGTCGTACCAATAGCGCGAGGCGTACCGTTCGGGTTTTACCAGCGGCGCAACGGTAGTTGCCGCCGTCCATTGCGGATTCGGATCGGAGCGCTTGTCAAACAGCACCTCCCACAGCACCTTGCCCTCACTCGACCACTCGTCCATCACGCGCACGCGCACCGTCTCGTTTTCAAACAACAGCATACCCGTTTGCGTTTTGCCGCTCATCGGGTCAAGGACACCGAACATCGCACCGTTGTTGACAAGCGATGCCGTCATGCCGTCGAACACCGCTTCTCCATCGCGAAACAGCGAAAATACCACCGTCTCCATCGGCAGGTTTTTCACGCTGAGCGACCACCTCGCCCGCTTTCCGTCTACCACGGCGGTCGTCTCCCACGTGCCGATGTACGCACGCTCTACGCTGTGCACCTCGGTGACAACGGTGGTGTTCTCCGTCACGGCGGGCGGTTGCGTCTTTTCGTCCGTGCGACCGCTCATGCCGAACAAACCGCTGAACAGCCAACCGATCGCAATGCCGATGCCACACGCCACAATACCGACGATCGCGGCGAGTGCGATGATCGCGCCGCGCGTCAGGCGACGCTCCTCTTCCTCTGCGGGAGAGGCGGGCGGCACACCCGGCATCGACGGTTGCGCGTAAGGCGGTTGCGCGTAAGGCGGTTTTGCGTAAGGCGGTTTTGCATAAGGCGGTTGTGCGTAAGGCGGAACGGGAGGCGGAACACGATTCATATTGGGATCCATCGAAAACATCCTTCCTCTCGGTGGGGAATCATGCAAAAGGAGACCGTCTCACGAACGGTCTCCTTGTTTGTTTATTCGATCGAGATGATGAAGTAGTACACCGGCTGACCGCCGCTGACCACCGTCACATCCACGTCGTCGCCGAGCTTTGCCGACACCGCCGCGCTCATATCGTTCGCCTGCGACTCGGACACATCCTCGCCGTAGATCAGCGTGACATAGGATGTTTCGCGTCCGGACAGACGACGGGCGTTGGCCAAGTTCTTGCACAGCTTGACGACCGCATGACGCAGATCGGTATCCACAAAGGACAGCTTGTTGTTATCGAGCGCCAGGATCTGACCCTCTTCGATCTGATGACCGTCGAAATCGCTGTTGCGCGCCGCATAGGTGATCTGACCGGTGGACACGTCGTCGATCGCACGGGTCATGGCCAGCAGGTTGCTTTCCACGCTTCCGTCGGGATCAAAGTTGATCATCGCCGAGATGCCCTGCGGAATGGTGCGGGACGGAAGCACGCACACGCGGCGATCCGCCAACGGCACCGCTTGCTCCGCCGCCAGAATGATGTTCTTGTTGTTGGGGAGGACGTAAACGACCTCACCGGGCGTCGCTTCGATCGCCTGCAGGATGTCGTCGGTCGAGGGGTTCATCGTCTGACCGCCGCTGACCACGTGGTCACAGCCGAGGTCGGTGAACAGCTCCTCAAGACCCTTACCCGCCGCCACGGCGACAAAGCCGTAGGGATTTTCGGGCTCCACACGCTCGAGGGCGGGAACTTCCGCCGCCGCATCGGGATCGGCTTCCTCCACCCAGCCGGCGTTCGCATGTTGGATGCGCATATTTTCCACCTTGACGGTTTCGAACTGACCGTATTCGATCGCCTCATGAAGCGCTCGACCGGGATCGTTGGTGTGTACGTGGACCTTGATGATGTCCTCGTCGTCCACCACGACTACGCAATCACCGATGGATTCGAGGAACGCACGCAGCTTGAGCGGATCGGTCTCGATCGACTTGTCGCGCGCCACGATAAACTCGGTGCAGTAGGTGAATTTGATGTCGGTTTCAAACGACGCCGCCGCGCTTTGCTTACGCGAGGGAGCCGCCGTCTTGGAAGTTTCGCCTTCGACGACCTCGCCGCCCGCAAACACGTCCTTCATCGCTTCGATGATCACGCAGAAGCCCTTGCCGCCCGCGTCCACAACGCCCGCTTTCTTGAGCATCGGGAGCAATTCGGGGGTGCGCGCCAAAGACGCTTCGGCCTCTTCGCAGATCGCCGTCCACACGACGAGGGGATCGTTGTCTTCCTTCGCCTTGGCGGTGCCGACTTCCGCCGCCTCACGCGCCACCGTCAGGATGGTGCCTTCGGTCGGCTTCATGACCGCCTTGTACGCCGCTTCGACGCCGAAGGTCAGCGCCTGCGCGAGATCCGCGCCGTCCGCTTCCGTTTTGCCCTTGAGGCCCTTGGAGAAACCGCGGAAGAGAAGCGACAAAATAACGCCCGAGTTGCCGCGCGCACCGCGAAGCAACGCCGAGGACGCCACGTCCGCCGTTTCGGTCACCGTCGGATCGTTCAAACGCGCCAGTTCGCGTGCCGCCGCCGTGATGGTCATCGACATATTCGTGCCGGTATCGCCGTCGGGAACGGGAAACACGTTGAGCTCATCGACCGCCTGCTTGACGTTCGACAGACTGTTCGCCGCCGAAATCAGGGCGTTTTTGAGCAGAGTACCTTGAATCACAGTATCCACAACTCCTTACTCTTTCAAAAAAAGGTCATTAGGCCTTCATGCCGTCCACGTGCACGTTGACACGACGGACGTTCAAACCGGTGGCGGATTCCACCGTGTAACGTACTTTATTCACAATGCTCTTCGTGATGGCCGAAATGTTCATGCCGTAGATCACGGTGATGTGCAGATCGATGATCAACTGACGATTGACCACGTGCACTTTGACGCCTTGGTCGATATAATCCCGATCGGTGAAGAAGTCGCGCAAGCCCTGACGCGTACCGGCCTTGCACATACCCGCCACACCAAAGCAGGAGGACGCCGCATTGCCGATCAAACCGGCAAAATAGTTCTGCGAAATTTCGATCTTTCCGAGGTGGTTCTCCATTCGGATCATATTGCAACACGCCTTTCCGTCTGAATTAGATATCCCATTGTCACTCTGTCGAACGGTGAAACGTCAACATTAGTCACTCTATTATACCGCGTATCCGCAAAATAATCAAGCGAAACTTTTTCGAAACCGTCCAACCCGGGCAAAATCACTCCGTTTTTCCCCGTTTTCGGCGCATTTCCCCCTCTTGACGGCACGCGGTCGCATTTGCTACAATACTTATATAGTACGCAAAGGAGGGATGACTCATGCAAGAATTGCTCGCACGACCGATACAATTTGTCAAAGGCGTCGGCGAAAAGCGCGCCGCGCTGTTCCATCGTCTCGGGGTGCACACGGTGCACGATCTGCTGACGTTGTTCCCCCACCGCTATGAGGATTGGTCACAGCTTTGCTCCATCGCCTCGGCACCGCTCGGAGAAACCTGCTGTGTGCGCGCGACGGCGCTCGGCAAGCCCGTCGAGCACCGCATCCGCAAGGGACTGACGCTCTACAAATTCACCGTCAGCGACGGCATCAGCGGGATGCACGTCACTCTCTTTAACAACAAATACGCCGCCGCTTCCATCCGCGCGGGCGAGGATTACCTCTTCTTCGGCACAGTGGAACAGCGGTTCCATCGCTTTGAAATGAGCTCCCCGACCATTGCCCCCGTGCAGGGCGGCGGGATTCGCCCGATCTATCCGCAAACAGCGGGACTGAACACCGCCGCCATCGCCCGCACGGTCAAAGCGGCACTCGCGCTGTTCGACGGTGAGATCGAAGCGGAAGCGCTCTCAGAAGATCTGCGCCGCCGTCACGACCTGATCGGACGCAGTGACGCCATCCGCGCGATCCATTTCCCCTCCTCGCACCGCGCACTCGAAGCCGCACGCAAGCGCTTGGTATTCGAGGAGTTGTTCGTTCTTCAGCTCGGTCTTCTTCGTTTAAAAGGACGCAGTCGCCGCCAAACCGCCGTCACGCTGACGCGTGACTGCACGGCGGAATTTGAAGCGTTGTTGCCGTTTTCTCTGACGGGCGCTCAGCGCCGCGCCATGGCGGATTGCCTTATCGATCTGCAAAGCGACCGTCCGATGAACCGCCTGGTGCAAGGCGACGTCGGCAGCGGCAAAACGGCGGTGGCGGCCGGTGTGTGCTACTCCGTCATCCGCAACGGCTGGCAAGCGGCGATGATGGCACCGACCGAAATTTTAGCTCGCCAGCACCACGCCTCCCTCACGAAGCTGTTTGAAGGCAGCGATATCCGTGTCGGACTGCTTGTGAGCAGTATGACCGCCGCCGAAAAGCGCGCAACGCTTTGTGCTCTGGCGGACGGCTCGCTTTCTCTCGTCGTCGGTACGCACGCGCTTCTTTCCGACCGCGTGACATTTGCCGCGCTCGGTCTTGTCATCACCGACGAGCAACACCGCTTCGGTGTCGGACAACGCGCCGCCCTCTCAGCGAAAGGGCGCGATCCGCATCGGCTTGTGATGTCCGCCACCCCCATCCCCCGCACGCTGGCACTCATGATCTACGGCGATCTCGACGTGTCGGTGCTCGACGAATTGCCCCCCGGACGGCAACCGATCGAGACCTACGCCGTCGGCACCGACAAGCGCGAACGCGTCTACCGCTACATCGATAAATTCCTCTCCGTAGGACGGCAGGGCTACATTGTCTGTCCGCTCATCGAGGACGATGAGGAGAACGAGCAAAACGAGCTTATGGCCGCTGAAGAGTATTACGCACGTCTGCAACAAACACCGCTTGCCAAATACCGCATCGGATTGCTCCACGGACGCATGAAGGGCGCCCAAAAGGACGAGGTGATGCGCGCGTTTGCGGCGCACGAGATCGATCTGCTCGTGTCCACCACCGTCATCGAAGTCGGCGTGGACGTCCCCAACGCCGTCATCATGGTCATCGAAAACGCCGAACGATTCGGCTTGGCACAGATGCACCAGCTCCGCGGGCGCGTCGGACGCGGCAAGCACGCCTCGACCTGCATCCTGATCTCGGATGCCCGCACCGACGAGACACGCCGCCGCTTGAAGGTCATGACCCAAACAAACGACGGCTTCGTCATCGCAGAGGAGGATCTGAAGCTCCGCGGTCCGGGCGATTTCTTCGGCAATCGACAACACGGTCTTCCCGTATTGGCGCTCGCCGATCTCAAAGCGGATCTGCAGGTGTTGCAACAAGCGCAAACGGAAGCACTCGCACTGTACGAACGCGATCCGTTCCTCTCCGATCCGACCCTCGCTCCCGTCAAAGCGATGGTGGCACGGCTCTTTGCCCAAGTCGGCGAAGACGGCATGAACTGAACACAAAAGGCATCCCGATCGGGATGCCTTTTTTTCGGTGAAGATCACGCTTTTGTATGCCGTATCAAAACGTATCGTACACCACAACGTCTTCCAGCGGGCGGGTTTCAAAGTGCAGGGGGAGCGGTTTGGCATCCTCGGCGGGATAGCCCATCACCAGCAACAAGACGGGTTCGATGTTTTCGGGGATCGCAAACGTCGAGCGCATCGCGGCGGGATCGAAATGCATCACCATACAGGTGCCGACACCTTCGTTTTGCGCGGCCAGCATGATGTGCGTAGCCACGATCACCGCGTCGATCGGCGAGGACAGCGCGCCGTCGTAACGGCGCTTCCAGCTTTCGTCACGGTTGTGACAGACCAGCATTGCCGTCGGCGCGCCGAAATGGCATTTGGTGCACCCTTGCAACTTAGTCATCGCCTCATCCGTGTTCAGCACCAAAATGCGTTGCGGTTGATAGTTGCAACCCGTGGGCGCTTTGTGCGCGGCACGGAGAAGTGTATCGATCACAGGTTGCGGCAACTGTTCGTTTTGAAACTGTCTGACCGAAAAGCGTTCGGTGATCACGCGTTCAAACTCCATAGTAACTCCCTCATTTCAATGTGTATAGGATGCCTTTCCGTCCTCATCATACCACCGGTCATGCCCCCCGTCAATCCGCATGAAAGCCGAAAACGTCCCGATCGGATATGCCGATCGGGACGCTTTTCACCATATTACGCCGTGCGTGTTTTCTTGTCGGCGGTGGACCCTGCCGTGCCGTCCACCACGCCCTCGGCGCGCAGAACGTACAACACCGTACGCCACAAGATCTTCATGTCCATCACGAAGGTCACGTGACGCGCATAGTATCCGTCGAGAAACGCCTTTTGCACGATGGGCAGATTGTCGCGTCCGCGCACCTGTGCAAACCCGGTGATGCCCGGTCGCACCTCATCCGCACCGTGCAGATTGCGCATCGCGAGCAATTCCTCCTCGCTGAGCACCACGGGGCGCGGACCGATGAAGCTCATCTCGCCTTTGAACACGTTCCAAAGCTGGGGCAATTCGTCAAGGCTGAATTTTCTGAGGATATGCCCGATGGGAGAAATGAAGCTGTCCGCATTTTCGAGATCGGCGGTCGCCACGTTTTCGGGCGCACTCTTGCTCATCGTGCGGAATTTGATCATACGAAACGGTTTGCCGCCGCGTCCCATGCGCGTTTGCACAAAGAACGGCGAGCCGGCGGTGTCGTAGGTCGCGACCAACGTCACCACCACGAACACCGGAAACAACAGCACCATAAGCAGGGCAGAAAACACAACGTCAAGCACACGCTTCACAAACAGGAAGCTGCGTCGGGGCGTCTTTGTCGCCGCCGACCGCGCATGGATCGATACAATGTCACGCATCGCAAAAACACCCTCCTTCCGTCAGGGTCCCGAGCCGCACGGTTTCGACCGCGGTCGACTCGTGTTTATCGATCGAATTTTATCGTTTATCGCTAAAAATTTTACGTTTTTCTTGATTCCTTGGCATTATACTACCTGCACCGCTTTTTTGCAAGACCCACAACGGAAAATTCACAAAAATCGCTTTTGTCGTCAAATCGCACGACGCCGATCGGGTCGGTTTTGTGCAAAACAACGAGTCTTTTGCAAAATCACCTCCCTTCCCCTTCCGTTTTGTGCGGATACCGCTTGTATTTTTCGAGGAAATGCGGTATACTAAAAAATGGCTGTTTGCGAGTTTTCTCGACAAAAAGATCGTCCAGGGCGATCGATTTTCAAACGTGAAGGAGGGAATGCTCATTGTACGGCTATGTTAAACGCGCGATGGACATTCTCTTCGCGCTGGTTCTTCTGCTCGTATTGTCACCGCTTTTGCTGATCCTTATGCTGGTACTTACTGTCACCACACGCGGCAAACCGTTTTTTAAACAGCAACGTGCCGGTCGGTTCGGCAAACCGTTTTATATTTACAAATTCCGTTCGATGGTCGTGGATGCCCCGCCGCACATGCCCACCTCGGATTTTGAAAACGCGAATCACTATATCACGAAGTTCGGGCATTTTCTGAGAAAATTCAGCCTTGACGAATTGCCCCAGCTTTGGAACGTGCTCAAGGGCGAGATGAGCTTCATCGGTCCGCGTCCTGTCATTTTGGCGGAGGCGGAGCTTCTGCGCGAACGGCAAAAGCGCGGTGCGGACAAAGTCCGCCCGGGCATCACGGGCATCGCCCAGCTTCACGGACGCGATCTGGTGGATCTCGAACACAAGACGCGTTACGACGCCTACTACGCTTCGCACCGCGGATTTCTCCTCGATACGCGCGTGTTTTTCTCCACCATCTGGTGCGTGCTCACACGCCGCGGTGTCAAGGACGAAACCCCAAAAAACCAATAAGCATAAGAAAACCCGCCGTGGGATCCGATCCCACGGCGGGTTTCTTGTATTATGCAAAAGTATATGTTATACTGTGATCGCTCTTCCCAACTTGAGGTTGGAAACGATTATACGATTCAAACTACTGCGTTATTGTTTTTTGCTCTCTCCGGACGGTACAATACAGTTGTAAGGCAGCCTGCAATTCAGCGTAAAGGAGATATGACCTATGACATTACATAATCAAATTGCTTTTCTTCGTAAGCAACATCATATGACACAGGAAGATTTGGCACAGAAACTCGGCGTGACCAATCAATCCGTTTCAAAATGGGAGTCGGGACAATGCTGTCCGGATATTCAGCTTCTTCCGATCATTGCTGATCTGTTTTCGGTATCCATCGATGAACTCCTCGGACACACGCCAACATCGACGGCGGATGATATCCTTCTGCGGGTTCGTGCTCGCACAACCGAACTTACCGAGGGTGAAGATTACAGCTTTGCGAATCGCATTGCGGCAATCACCCATGCGGCACTTTTTGCGAAATATGTTCATGCGGATGGCTTTACATCCGAAGATATGGCGAAGCAAGCCGGAACAAAGGAATGGGGCTATTCTTCGATCAACCTGCCCGTTATCACCACGACCATGAAACGAGGAACGGTGCTTTTCTCGAACAACAAGAATTTGATCCTTGAATCGGAGTATCGTCTGATCGCCGCCAAGCTCAAAGCATTTGCAGATGTACAAACGTTGAAAATCCTGTCAGCAATGTTTGAGTTGACGGCAGACGGTTCATTCGTTTCTGCTCAGCAGATTGCCACTCACAGCGAAACATCTGTTGAACTGGTGATGGATCGACTGATCGGCACACTAATGCCGTATGTAGAGGAGCGGGTTGACGGCGATGATCGCATGTTCTGTATCCAAGGACAATCGCGTAATATTCTGCCGATCCTATCTATGCTACAATCATAATGACTACGACCGCATTTCCTTTGTTGGGGAAATGCGGTCGTTTTCTACGCCGTTATTATTGTCTCATTTCTTCATCCTGCATGACTTCGTTTCTACTTGCCAGTTTTTGATTGATCAATTCCAGATTCCGCCGCTCAATTTTGTCGGCAACATAATAGACAAATATATTTAAGAGGACGAACAACAATACTTCAACACCGTAAAGGATAAGAGAATCTGCGGCAAAACGAAGATAACCGAACAGCATGTTCATGGCGAGCATAACGCAAACGGAGAACGCCATAACAATCACACGTCTGATCCAAAGTCGATCGGAAAACAGGTTAAGTTGAAACACAAAAAAGGAGAACAGGTGAATAGGCGCTGTTATACATACAAGAAGATATAAAAAGCGAATTTGCATCACATCGGGAAGTATCAACGACAAGATCATAAATATCATCGCCAGCATTCCCATGCTTTCCAAAAACGAACGGAAGCATTTCTTAAACATCATGACACCCCCAGTGTTTTCTTGATCTTGGACACATACTGCCTTGAAACAACCAGTTTCTCTTTGTTGACAAGAGTAGCCACAAGACGAGCGCTCTCTGCCCGTTTGATACTCACCATTTTGTCCAGATTGACAATGACCGTTTTGGAAATGCGGGAAAAACGGGTGTGCTTCAAGCGTTCTTCTACTTGATAAAGCTTCATTGTACCTTCATAGGTGTCGTTCGCCGTATACATAAAGACGGCGCCGTCCACCGATTCGAAATAATAGATATCCTTCGCCGGTATGAAAAAGAATTCTTTCTCTTTTTTGCCTGTGAAGGTAAGTTCCGCAGCGGCAAGACTGGCAACCAGTTCGTTTAGCTCATCGGTCATCCCGGCACATACGATGGATATTTCGGTTTCGCTTATATGCGGATCTTCGACAATCGTAACCTTCATATACCCCGCTCCTTTCTGTTGTCTGTGGTTTCATTATACAAGGCAAGCGGAGAAAAGTAAAGAGTATTCCCGGCATCTTGCAAAATGACACAGGTAAGATGCAAAAATAATACATAGAGTCGTTTTTGTTCAAGACAATGCTCCTCTTTCGTGTATAATAGGACTTGTAAAAGCGCTTTTACCTTATGAAAAGGAGGTAAGCTATATGGAAAACAGAGAACTGATTGCACACGCTGTGGAGTATGCGATGACGAATGCTGGCGATGATAATATTACCGTGCAAGCGGTCGCCGAACACGCAGGCTTCTCCATCGACTATTTCAACCGTCTGTTTCTCGCGCACACAGGCTTTACGGTGATGGCGTATATCGGATATCGTCGCTTAAAAACGGCGGTGCAGTTGCTTCGCACGACCGACAAATCGGTGCTGGAGATTGCGCTGGAAGTAGGGTACACCTCACACGAAGGGTTTACCAAGGCATTCAAAAAAGAATACGGCGTGACCCCGAGCGAATATCGACAACATCACAAAGAGAGGATATTGTCCTACGGTGATCTCACCGACCGTTCGATCACAGCACGGTTTTTGCATGAACACTCCGATTTTGTCGCTGTGGATCCCGAGGACGCGGTCGACTATTTGCTCGAAAAGGATACAAAACGCCATATGTATCGTGCAAGTGGTATACGCGCTATGGGTTACGGTGTGGTAGCACCGATGGGCGATCTCTCGAAAGGACTGATCTGCGTCGGTGATGATCTGAAGGGCGGCTATTGGCTTGAACTTGTGACGGACGACGAGGATATCCTGTGCGAGTGGTTGAAACGCTTTGAAAACGTAGAGTGCTTTGACAGCGTTCTTGCGCCCCATGTCATGGAACGGGTATTAAAAGAACACGGCTTGGAGACTGCGATAACGGCCGCACCCGAAAATGTATTTTTCGGAGAACCGATGGCGTGCGATTTACCGCAGGGTGTTTCCGTTCATCCGCTCTCGTGTGACGACAAAAACGCGATTGCCGCTTTTGCAAAGGGCCATCATACGCCGTATATCCGCCATCTGCTTTGTGAGAGGGATTATCTCGACGAATTTACGCTGGACTACGGCGTGTTTCAAGGCGATACGCTGATCGCGGTGATGGGCGGCGGTGTTGAGAATGTGCGTGGACTGCGGCTGAATAATTGCCTTACCTTTTATATTGGTGAAACACCGCTTTCGGATGAACTTTACCGTGCCGTATATACAGCGGCGACCAACCACCTGTTGACGAACGGCATACTGCCGTTTGATAATCTACAACACAGTACATACGCTAAAGAACACGGCAATTTCACTGTCACCGACCTCGACTTTGAAACCGTAAATTATCGATATACTGTTGTGTAATAGAAAACCCGCCGTGGAATCCCACGGCGGGTTTTGTTTTCATGTTATACGACCAATTCGTCGGGGTAGATACGTTCGACGATCTGTTCCCCGTTTTCGTCAAACACGCGGAGCACGCAGGTGCCGGGAGCATCCAGATCGTAGGCTTGTGCCGTGATCGCGATCATGCCGTTGCCGAACACCATCAGCTCATCCATGCTCTCGCGGAAGTAGTTGCCGTCCACATGGAACGTGATCTCCGACAGATCCTCCGCGCAGTCGATGGACTTGAGCGAATAGTAGCTGCCGTCCTCCACCGTGTACAAGATCGCCGCGCGGGCATCGGCGCGATACCGCGCGACCAACGCGTCGTATTTGTCCGTCGCGATGGTGTAGGTGACCGAGTCGTCCTCGTTGCGCACCGCGTCGATAAACCCATCGGCGATCTGCTGTTCGCTCAGTTCTTCGCCGCGCTCACCGAGCAAGCCGCCGTGGATCGTCACCTTCACGCCGTCCGCGGTGCGTTCGCCGATCGGCACCACCACGGGGATCGCTTCCGGGAGCGGACGCAGATCGTCCGCAGGCACTTCGGGTTCCGTCGGCGTTTCACTGCACGCACAGCACAACATCATCAGCACCGCCAACACTACAAGTACACAAAGATTACGCTTCATCGTTTTCACCTTTCTTCGTCTTGTTCCCGCGGCGCAAGCGCCACGCCACCGTATACGCCAGCAACCCGCACGCCGTACCGATGCCGTTGAGCATCACGTCGTCCACCTCGGTGTAGCCGCGCGCCAGCATCCATTGCAACGCTTCGATCAGCACCGACAACAACACGCCGCATCCGAACGTCAGCCAAAGCGGATGGCGCATCCTCCGTGAAAACACCATCGGGAGCGACAGTCCGAGCGGAAAGAACAACACGATGTTGAGCACCATTTGGTTGTACACATCGGCATACTGCGCCGCGTGCGCAAACACGGCAAACGGCTGCCAGATCAGTCCGTACGCCCCCGTAGACGAGCGCAACAGCACCGTGATGCACAACGCGCCGCCCGCCGTTATCACCGCGATCGCCGCATTCAGGATGCGAAACGCTTTTTTGTTTTGAAACTCATATATCAGCACACCCCACAGCGCCGCTACCGATGCCATCAGCACCACGTAGTCGTGCCACGGGATCATGTACATATACGACAAGATCCGATGCAACACCCGACCGTCTCCTTTTTATTCGCTCACGACAGCCTTGTACTGCTCAAACGACATGAGGTTTTTATCCTTGTCGCTGATGATCAGGTTCTCGATGCCGCCGATCTCCTCAAACGGCCACTCAATGCCGATGTCGGGATCGTTGTACATGATGCCCGAATCGCCCTCGCCGTAGAACACCTCGCCGCACTTGTAGCTGACGACCGAATCCTCAAACACCAGATAGCCGTGTCCGAAGAAGGGCGGGATATACAGCTCTTGCTGATTCTCACCCGTCAGATGGAAGCCGCGCCACTGACCGAAGGTCGGTGAATCGGGGCGCAGGTCGACGATCACGTCGTAGACGTGACCGCTGATGCAACGCACGAGCTTCGGCTGTTGCTTGACGAGTTGGAAATGGGTCGCGCGGATGACACCGCGCTTCGAAATGGTGTAGAACACCTCTTTGAGCTCGTGCTCGATGCCGTTTTGACGGAACATCTCCACGTTGTAATCCTTGACAAAACCGCCGCGCTCATCGGTCGCGTAAAACGGCGTGATCAAGTAGGCTCCTTTCAGATCCAGTTCCTGAAACTCAAACTTACGAATCATACGTTATTCACCTCAAATGGTTTTTAACCAGTCCATTGTCAAACGCGTACCTTCGGCAAACGACACCTTCGCTTCAAAACCGGTATCGCGCATCGTATCTTCCACGCTGAACGCGGACAGCGGCATATTGGTGCCCGTGAACGGCACGTCGCCAAAGAGCGGCACCGCCTCGGGCGCAAGCGCTTGTTGCATTTCCAAAATAAACTCTTTAAGCGGACGCGCATGTCCGCTGCCGATCATGTATTCGCAAAACGGCTTGCCGCGCTCGGCGATGCAATAAAATGCCTCCGCCACGTCTGTGATGTACACAAAATCGTAGTTTTGCGTCGCCGCCGTGAATTGGAGCGGCTCGCCGTTGATGATCTTGCGGATCGTCGTGTTGACGAAGCGCGGCGAAAACTCCCCGACACCGTAGGCGTTGGTGATCATCGGCCAGAGAAGTTCGATGCCGATGTCCGCCGCCACCGATTTGCAAAGGCAATGTGCAATATGTTTGCCCATGCCGTAAATGTACGCCATACCCGGTCGGCTGCCTTGCGTATGGATCGCGGCTTCGACCTCCAGTTCCATGATACTGCCTGCACACACAAAGCGCGTGCAACCGATCTCCTTGGCAAACTTCATCAACTCGACGGTCGCCGCCGCATTGCGAAGCTGAAGCTCATAATTCATGCGCTCGGGACCTGCCGAACCCGCCCACGCAAAGTGGATCATCGTGTCGTAGGTATCGCACGGAATGTTGGCGCGCATCGTTTGAAGATCCACCATATCGCACGACAGATATGATAACTTGTCTGAAATCTGCAGACGGCGCGGCTCCTTGGCCAAATCGATTGCCAGCACTTCGGCACCGTGCGCCAAGCACGCCTCAACCGTATAACTGCCGACAAAGCCGTCCGCGCCGGTAATAATCACTCGTTTCATCCGCTTAGCCCTCCATGAACTCGGCAATTTGCTTGTCCATGCACGCGGTCACATCGCCGCCGTCTACATAGACCTTCGTCCATTCGACCACTTTAGCGATCGCCGTATCGAGATCCCAGCGCGGTGCCCAGCCGAAGGTCGCCTTCAGCTTAGAGCAATCGAGCTTGAGAAAGTTCGCTTCGTGCGGCGCGTTTGCCTCCGCCATGATCTTATAGGAGAAACCGTCCCCCCAATGCTTGGCAAAGGTGGTGACAAGATCGCCCGTCTTGAAGCAATCGCGGTCGTCGGGACCGACGTTGTACCAACCCGCCAAAGACGCGTCCTCATACTGCTTCGCCGCGATCATCAAATACGCAAACAGCGGCTCAAGTACATGCTGATACGGGCGCGTGGAATGCGGATTGCGGATGACCATCTCATTGCCGCTCGACACCGCACGCACGCAGTCGGGGATGATGCGGTCGTTGGCAAAGTCGCCGCCGCCGATCACGTTACCGGCACGCGCCGTCGAAATGACCACGCGCTCATCGGCAAAGAAACTGCTCTTGTAGCTGTGGGTAACCAGCTCCGAGCAGGACTTCGAGTTGGAATAGGGGTCGAAGCCGTCGAGCATTTCGTCCTCACGGTAGCCCCACTCCCACTCGCGGTTGAGGTACACCTTGTCGGTCGTGACGTTCAAGAACGACTTCACACAGTCGCTTTGACGCACGCACTCGAGAATGTTCACCGTGCCCATCACGTTGGTTTCGTAGGTATAGACGGGATCTTTGTAGCTGTCACGCACGATGGGCTGTGCCGCCAGATGCAACACGATCTCGGGCTGACACGCGTCAAACGCCGCCTTGAGCGCCGCAAAGTCACGCACATCACCGATGACGGAGTGCACGTCGTTTTCAATTCCCGCCACCTCAAAGAGGGAGGGCTTGGTCGGCGCGGGAAGCGAAAATCCCGTCACATCCGCACCCGCTTTTTTGAGGATCTTGCAGAGCCACGAGCCTTTAAAACCCGTGTGCCCTGTCACAAACACGCGTTTGCCGCGATAAAACTCCAAATCAAATACCATGCTCGCTACTCTCCTTTTTAGTCCCACAGCTTCCACGGCGCATTGCCCGCGTTCCACAAGTTCTCAAGCTTTTGCTTTTCGCGCACCGTGTCCATGCACTGCCAGAAACCGCGATGAGTGTAACCCATCAGCTCTCCGTCACGCACCAAGCCGCCGAGCGGCTCTTTTTCAAACACGGTGGTATCCCCGTCGATGTAGTCGAAAATCGCCGGTTCAAACACCATGAAACCAATATTGATCAAATCGCCGTCGAGATCCGACTTTTCGCGGAACGCCGCAATCGAGCCATCGTTTCCGACCTCGACGACACCTTTGTTTTGTCCGAAGTTGTACATCGACATCGTGCCGATCTTGCCGTGGGATTTGTGATATTTCAAGAGCTCGTCCATGTTCACGTCGCCCACCGCATCACCGTAGGTCAGGAAGAAGGTCTCATCTCCGACGTAGTCTTTGATGCGCTTGACGCGACCGCCCGTTTGGGTGTTGAGCCCCGTATCGACGACCGTCACCTTCCACGCCTCAGCGTGCTTGTTGTGCACGATCATCTCGTTGCCTTTGGTGAAATCGAACGTGATGTCGGAGGTGTGCAGGAAGTAGTCCGCAAACCATTCCTTGATGACGTGCTGTTTGTAGCCGGCGCAAATGATAAACTCATCCACACCGAAGCTTGCATACGTCTTCATGATGTGCCACAGGATCGGCATCTCGCCGATCTCGATCATGGGCTTCGGTTTGAATTGCGACTCCTCCGAAATGCGCGTGCCGAATCCGCCGGCCAAAATGACTGCTTTCATGTACACGTCCTCCTCTTATCCGTATCGATTTTGTAATTCACGCTGTATACATTCGTACACGCGTTTGGTCGATTGGTTGTCTTGATATTTGTGGAACAAATCGGTCATTTCTTTACGTTTGTCTTTGAGCGCATCTTCGCCGTCAGCGACGTGTGTCGCGAACCGCACAAAATCGTCCGCGTTCAAAATGTGCTCTCCGATCACATAGTCAAACACGTTTTCATAGACAAAGCCCGTATCTTTACCGTACACTTCAAAATCATCCACCGTCAGACCGATCGGTTTTCCCGTCAACAGATAGTCGTAGTAAATAGAAGAATAGTCGGTGATGAGCGCATCGGTCGCGCCGACAAACTGATACAGTTGAATGCCTTTTTCGTCGAGTTCCTCGTTGTAAAGAAGCACGATGTTCGTGAGTCCAAGCTCCTTGATCGCACTCAGCTTTTGCGCCGGATGGGGTTTCAGGATCAGCAACACGTTGCGCTCGCGAAGAACCGCGTCGAGCTTGCGGCAATCCTCCTCCGAATAGAGGCACGGGATCTCCAGCGGCATCTCAAACGTAGAATCCACACGATCGGCATGATCCGCCTTGCGGAACGTCGGCATCCAAAGGATCACCTTATCATAGGTCGCATCGGGATACAACATTTTCACAAAGTCACCGCGATCAAACAGCGCATCGTTACGAGGATATCCCGTCACGCAAAAGCGCTCCTCGGCAATGCCGTCGGATTGCGCCGCTTCGAGCGGAATAAGGAACTCCGAAAGCGAAATGCAGATGTCGCACTCGTTGACCGCATCCGCTCGCGCGTGGGTCGAACGCGCTTTTAATGCTGTGCCGTGGATCAAATACACCAGCACCTGTTTTTCAAAAATCTTTCCGATGTACCGATTGGTATACATCATCGCCCGCGAGGTGCAAAGACGATACATCCTCGCTATCTTTTCCCATTTGGTTTTCGGCGTGAAATTCACAAATTTCACGTTTTTGATGCGAACGTCTTTGAAGTCGTTCTTATCCTTTACCATCCAGATGAGCTTATACTTCTTGTTGAGTCCTTCTTTGAGCATATATTGGAATACCGGCTCCGACTGACAGCTCCGATCGGGAATGCTCTCGATCAAGATCTTTTTGTTCGGATACCAACGCGACTGAAAAATCGCTTCTGCGATCTTACGTATCGTTTGTTTTGCACCCACCGTCTTCACCGGCTTTCTTTCAATATTCAACGTCTTTTCAGCTTGCCAAGTACTCCGCCGACGAGTGACTTTTCATACTTGTTAAAGCTGATAAAATACATCGTCACAAGGAATACCACCAGATAGATCAACACCTGCGCGCCGAGGATCAACCATCCGTCGACACGCCAGAAGGTGTTCATCACCATGCCGAGTGCCGTCAGCACCGCCACCTCCAAGAGGATCGGGACCGTGCTCTTGAAATAGGCACCGATATCAAGATGCATCACCTTTTTGTAGTAGATGTTCATCACAATAACGGGACCGATGATCGTCGCCGCCGCCGTACCGATCGCAGCACCGAGACCCGCGCCGCCGTTGTTCACAAGGAACGCCGCTTTTTGCACCGCGTCGCCCACCTCGGCCGAACCGGCGAGCGCCGCGCTCATCGAGGCACCGACGCCGGCGCCTCCCGCACCGACCTGACCAAACCACATGGCAAGCGGGATGCTGATTGCGATATCCGCAAGCACCACGACCAGATAGAAAATGGCGCGGAACTTGTGTTTATCTTTGGCAAGCAGGATCTGCGTGCCGAGCGATTGACTGCGACTGATAAGCGTCGGGACCATCAAAATGACGATCATATAATACGCCATCATGTACTCTTCGCCCACCCATAGGCGGATGAAATCGTGACCGAACACAATGAATCCGCTGCAAATGAGTGAGATCACAAAGAGCTGTACGCGTCCGACCTTGATAAAGAGATCGGACAATTCTTTGTCGCTCGCTTCCTTCACCGACATCGACACGATGCGCGGGAAGAAGAACGAGCCAATGGACGAGGAGAAATTCAAATAATAATGATTGAGTTGCACGGCGATGCCGTAGACCGCCACCGCCACTGTGCCCGATACGGCGCCGAGCACCATGCTGTTGGTGGCGTCGCTGATGCGATCCACCACCATGCCGATGAAGATGAACACCGAATAGTTCGCGATCTCACGAAGGACCTTCTTGTCCATCTTACCGAACTTGACCTTGTAGCCGAGCTTTTTGCGCGCATACACATAGTCCGAAAGGAGCACCGCCACGTTGAAGATCACGTGGATGAGCACGAGCGCGATGGAGGTTTTGGCGCCGAAGAACAATACAAGCAACACCACCACCGGCATCGACAGCTCGCGAATGACCGAAATCACCTTTCGGAAGGTGAATTTTTCGTGCGCCGTGATGGCGGCACCGTAAACGCCGAGCGGGAAGCTCAAGGCGAGGTTCACCGTCATCAGCAAGATCAAAATTTTCAGTGTTTCCGTCTCGGAGGCGGTGAGCTTACCGGCCAAGAAACCGAACGGCATACCGGGTTCGAGCGTAAATGCCACGAAAACACCGATCACCAGCGCCACCGCGCCGAGCATCGAATACAGCTTCAGAAAGCTGCCGCCGAGCCGACGCTCACCGTCGACATCCCCCTGTGCGATGTACCGCGCACTGTATTTGATCAGCGCACTTTCAAGGCCGAGATTCAAGAACGTCAAATAACCGATGACCGAGGTCGCCAGCGTGTAAAGACCGTATTCACTTTGTCCGATCAGATCGAGCATGACGGGGGTATACACCAGTCCCATCACCATCGAGATCGCCATAAACACATACGACAATACGATGCCGCTCTTGATCTCACTCTTCAAAACGATCACTCTCCGGGATTAATTTAACCATTTTCGAATCCATTTCACATGGTGCAACAGTGCACCGATCGCCGTTAGTACCGCGACAGTAACAATAAACATCCCAAACCCATCAAGCGGTACACCGAACACCTTAACAAACCCGCGACCGACAATCAGTATAAATGCCATATGGATGTAGTAGGTGAAATTCGCACAGGTTCGTGCGTGCGCCGCGAGCGTCGTGTGACGTTCGAGCGGATGCTTCAAAAGCAGCGTCAAAATCACCGCCGTTAACGGCAACAACATCCACGTGTTTGGATGTATGATGGGAAGTCCCGTCCAAATCAGGATACACTTCTCGAGAACGAACGCGGCACCAACGCCGCTCAAAATCCACCAATCATATGATTGGTTGTGTCTGTAAGACACAACCGCGTCGCAGCCACGCCTTGCTACCCATCCGCCTAACACTACAAACGGGATCGCCGTCATCGCAATGCGATAGATCGGCGTGAAGTATTCCGAAGCAAACGCGTCGGAAAGATACGGGATCGGGTAGGTGCTTCCCAGTACACCGATCGCATACAACGCCATCGCCAGACCGACAAGCGGTTTCCAACCGAGGAAACGGTAGATCAAGCCACCAATCAATGTAGCATAGATCAAACCGGGGAAAAACCAAAAATGCGAATACGTTCCGTTTAGGAATATGCCGAGAACCGTTCGTTTCAAAAACTCCAAAAGGTTATCCTTAAGCACCCACCCGTCGATCAACAGATACGGCACACTCCAAAGCAGATATACCTTTGTGAGTCTCCACGCCGAGCGAAACGGCGCTTTCGGATCGCGGTCGATCTTTTGGAACAGGAAATATCCCGACACCGCAAAGAAAAACGGCACCGCCACACGAGCAAGAAACTCCTTCAAAAAGATGCCGACTCCTGAAAGGTCGCCATGATAGAACGGCTCGGTATGAATGATCACAACCAACACCGCGCAAATATAGCGGAACAAATCAATGGAGTTGTTGCGTTTCTTGGTTTCCAAAGTGCCTCACCTCACGCTTTTAATACCCTTTTATAAATCGCCTCGATCTGTGTGCAAATGGCATCTTCACCGAAACGATCGACACAATCTTGACGCAACCGCACGGGGTCGTACTTCTCGCGATGTTCATACAGCGCACGCATGGCGCCGATCAGCTCATCCTCGTCCTCGCACCTCACCGTAAACCCGTTCGAATCGTTCAGAATATCGTCGGCGCCTTGTCCTTTGGTGCCGACGCACGGCACACCGGAGGCCAGCGCCTCCAAAAAGACAATACCGAACGTCTCCACCTTGGAGACGAGCACAAACGCATCCGCCCCGCCGAACAGGTCTTTCGCCTGCTCGCGGGCATAACGCCCGAAGAACGAAACACGATCCTCTTCGGAAAGTTCTGCGACCAATGCTTTCAGCTTCGGCATTTCCGCACCATCGCCCGCCACCGTCAAACGTACGTTGTCCGAAGCGGTAAAGCCGTTGTGAAGCGCGCGAATGACCGCATCGACGCGCTTGTTCGCCGTCAAATGGCACGCCGTCAGGAACGTAAACGGTTTGTCCTTTTCGTGTTTTCTCACTTCAAACGCTTCACTGTCAAACAGATTAGGCACCACATAGGTAGGCTTTTGGATGCCGAGTTTCTCATCGAGCGTATGTTGAAACCGCTCGCCGACGTAGATAAATGCATCGCTTTGTTCGATTGTCACCTTAACTCGCGCATATTCCTTTTCGGATGCCGTTCCGAGAAGGAGACCCGAATAATGCTCGGTCACAACGAGCGGCAACGAGAAGGTTTTTGCCGCTTTTAAGCAATAATACGCACAGCTATGCGACACATGCGCATGAAGCAGATCGGGAGCACCAAGTCCCTCTCGCTTGTCGCTTTCGATCTGTTTTTTTAAGATTTTGCAAAAGAGGTTGGAAATGTAGGAATCCTGCCACGCACTGAACTTTCCGGGGACAGGCACGATCACCTTATGGAACATCGTGCGCACCGCCCCATCCTGCCACGTGCGTGTCTCGTGCCACTTCTTGGAAAACAAGCGAGACACCGAAACCGGTTCAATGTGGATCACCGTCACGCGGTGTCCGCGCGCGGCAAGCGCATGCGCTTGCTCTCGAAAGAAACTCGCCGTTATATCGTCGGTGTTCTGCGGGTACCACGCCGGCACGATATATAGATTCATACACTCACATCCTACTGTTATGCTTCCACCAAAATGTCTGCGATGCGCTTACATGCCAAACCGTCGCCGTAGGGGTTGGAGGCATGGCTCATCGCTTCGTACGCCGCCTCATCGCTGAGCAAGCGGCTGAACTCGCTGTAGATGACCTCTTCGTCGGTACCGACCAATTTGTGCGTACCGGCGGCAATGCCCTCGGGGCGTTCGGTCGTGTCGCGCATCACAAGGACAGGCTTGCCGAGCGAGGGGGCTTCTTCCTGAATACCGCCCGAATCCGTGAGGATCAAATGACTACGGCTCATGAAGTTGTGGAAATCGATCACATCCAGCGGCTCGATCAGGCGAATGCGGTCATCGCCCGCAAAGATCTCGTTCGCCGTTTGACGCACCAGCGGATTCATGTGGATCGGGTAGATCGCCTTCACGTCGGGGTGCTCGTCCATCACACGCTTGATCGCGCGGAACATATTCTTCATCGGCTCGCCGAGATTTTCGCGGCGATGCGCGGTGATCAGGATCAATTTGCTGTCCTTCGCCCACTCGAGTTCGGGGTGGGTATAATCCTCGCGCACCGTCGTTTTCAGCGCATCGATGGCGGTGTTGCCCGTCACATAAATGGTCGCGGGATCCTTGCCCTCTTTGAGCAGATTTTGCTCAGACAGCTCCGTCGGCGCAAAATGGAAACGGCTGATGATGCCGACCGCCTGACGGTTGAACTCCTCGGGATACGGCGAATAGATGTTGTAGGTGCGAAGTCCCGCTTCCACGTGACCGACGGGGATCTGGAGATAGAAGCACGCGAGCGCCGTCACAAACGTCGTCGACGTATCGCCGTGCACCAGCACAACATCGGGCTTCTCTTCCTCAAGCACCGTCTTGATGCGCTCGAGAATGTTCGTCGTCACGTCAAACAAGGTCTGCTTGTCCTTCATGATGGACAGATCGTAATCCGGCTTGACACCGAACACGTCGAGCACCACGTCGAGCATCTGACGATGCTGACCCGTCACGCACACCTTCGTTTCCAGTTCGGGGCGACTTTTCAGCTCGTTGACGAGCGGACACATTTTAATCGCTTCGGGACGCGTCCCGAATACCAGAATCACTTTACGCATGGATTTTCGCACCTTTCATTCATTAGATATGATACACGCCGTCCAGCGGGCAGATATTATGGCAATCGAGAACCACTTTGCTCTCGAGCTTCGCCATGTTTTCCTTAATTTCATTGTGTTTGACCATGATCACGACCAAATCGACATCATGGAGGAACGTGTCCAAATCGTGATACTGATTGTCCACCACATCGTCGGTGATGAACGGATCATACACCTTGAGACCGGGTGCCAGATGCTTTTTCTGCGTTTCGAGCAACTGGAGCGTGGGCGAATCGCGCATATCGTCCACGTTTTCTTTGTAGGTCAGGCCGTACAGACCCACGCGACCGATATCGGTGAGACCCTTTTCCTTCATAATATCGTGCACGCGCTCCAACACGAAATCGGGCATACCGTCGTTGACCTTCATCGACTCGCCGATGACGGTTGCGAGGCTCGGATAATCACCGACCAGGAACCACGGGTCAACCGAGATGCAGTGACCGCCGACGCCGGGGCCGGGTTGCAGAATGTTGACGCGAGGATGCATATTGCAGATCTTGATGATTTCATAAACGTCCATATTATCATGGCGGCAGATCTTGGCAAGCTCATTGGCAAACGCGATGTTGACCGCACGGAAGGTGTTCTCCACCACTTTGGTCATTTCCGCAGCGCGGATGTTCGTCACCACGATCTCGCCTTGGCAGAACGAGGCATACAGCTCTTTGATCTTTTCACCGATCGCGCGATCGTCCGCACCGATGGTACGGTTGTTGTGCAACAATTCGTAGATCATGTTGCCGGGAATGATGCGCTCGGGCGCGTGCACAAGGTGAATATCCTCGCCGATGACAAAGCCGTTCTCCTCGATCACGGGACGCACATACTTGTCGATCGTGCCGGGGGACACCGTCGACTCCACAACCACTGTGCAACCCTTGGGCGCTACTTCCATGATCGTTTTGATGGCGCTGATAACGTAGCATGCGTCCACCTTTTTGCTGAACTCATCATACGGCGTCGGAACCGAAACGATATACGTGTCCGTCACCTGATATTCGGTCGTGAAGCGGATACCCTTTTCGACCGCCTGCGCAAACAGCTCGTCAAGACCGTCCTCTTTGAATGTGGTCTTGCCGGCATTGAGCGTGTCCACCAACTTTTGGTTGTAGTCCGTACCGACAACCTCCACATCGTGAGCCGCCAGCATCAGCGCCGTGGGAAGTCCGATGTACCCCAGTCCGATAACATTGATCATTGCTTATACACTCCTCTTTTTTATGTTTATGTAAAAATATTTGCCAAACTTATTTACACAACGCCTCGATCTTTTCGACGATGCGGTCGTGATCGTATTCGCCGATTCCGTCCTTGTCGGGATCAAACCGCAACGGACGGTGAGCCGCTTTGCAAGCAAACTGTGCGAGCAAGTAGTCGCTCAATCGCTTGATATCCTCTTCGCGGTTCATTTCTTCCACGGCAATGCCGAGATTCAACTCGCGAACGTAGCGCGACTCGTCCCCCTCGTCGCCTTCACCGCGCGACACACAGATCACCGGCTTTTTGTTCAGTGTGTATTCAAACAATTTCGCCGAAAAAGAACCGGTCGTCTTGAAGATCAAAGCCAGCAGCATATCCGCCTTGCCTTGCATATCAAGCGCTTGTTCACGGGGGATAAATCCAAAATTCTTAACACAAGCTTCTTCGCCGTATTTCGCGGCGGTTTCGATGAGCGATTCGTTGTTACCTCCCGCACATTCCAAGACATAGGCAAAGGCGGGTTCGCGCTTGCGTGCTTCGCTCGCCGCTTCGAAGAACAGATCCGCGCGGCGCGTGCCGCCGTACAAGGAACCGGTGTGTACAATGTGCAGTACCCCATCGTCTTGATAGACAGGCTCCCGCGCATCGGCCATCGAGAAGCCGTTGTTGATGACGTGGATCTTATCGGCATCCTTCACAATGCCATCCGCCAAAAACGCCTTTCCGCGATGGGTGATCGACACGATCGCGTCGGCGGTATTCAGCTCCTTTTGCATCAGCTTCTTCATGATCTGCGCACCGTGCGGACGATCATCGTAAAACGGCAGATCACGGAAATCGCTGATCCATTTGCAACCGAGCCGCTTTTTCAGTTCGTATCCGAACAGCATCTCGATAAACGGACACGCCGACGAGAGCACCGCATCGATCTTCACGTCTTTGGGGATCACGTTCTTTTGAATATCCTTGGCGTAGGCTTTCGCTTTTTGTTTCATCGAGCGAAACAGCATGCGGTTTTTCAGCTTACGCACCATACCGTCGTGCGGTGGTGCCGTCTCTTCTCCGCTTCCCGAGGACGTTTGCCAATCGTCACCCGTCGCACCGCCCAAATGGCGAACCGAAAACAATTCATAGCTTGTTTTTTGATTGAGGCGCGCGACCAAAATGCCGTCCTCATCTTTTGCGATGTCTCGCGTCATGTCCATATCGTCGTGCGGCTGGGTGACCACGATCACGTTGTGGGATCTTGCGAGTCTTGTCGCGATGTTCGTCCAGCGCACCGATGCGATGTTGCGGTCGTGCTTGAAAAACGGCGTCACGATCAACAAATTCATAATTTCGCCTCCCCGACAAGTTTCTTATACAGCTTCATCATCAAGCGATAGAGCCACGGTGCTTTCGCAAGAAGCAGCGCCGACAATTTCAGCACCTTTTCGCACTCGGTGCTCCCCCGAATGGTGCGCTGATGCTCTTTGATAAAGCTACGCACCATCTGCGCCTCGTTCTTGTACGCTTTGTCCTTTCCGATCATATTGTACAGACCGATGTAAAAAAGTGCCTGACGACGAACGGCATAGATGACAAGCTCCGGATAATGCGCTTCGCAGTCGCGGCGGACGCCATCCCAAAAGACCACCGAATCGATCTTCTTTTGCGACACACCCGAACTGGTGATCGCGCCGGTGCGCGCCTGCAGGTAGCGATACTTCGCTTCGCCGCAAAGCACCACTTTCGGCTCGGTTTTGAACAGTTCAATATTAAAGGGGTTGTCTTCGCCGAGAACACCCTTGATAAAACGACGCTTGGTTTCACCATTCAAAAGTTCTGCTTTGTAGAGCTTGTTCCACACAAACGGATCCATCACGGTGCCGTGCAGATAGGCTTTGAGCGCCTCGGTGCCGACGTAGGTGCGCACCTCGTGATCCTCACCGACCTTCTCCTCACGTCCGTCTTCCCACACACGGGTGTAGCGACAGCAGGAAATGTCCGCCTCATGCTCCTCAAGAAGATCCACAAGACACTCGAACATATCCGCTTCCACCGCGTCATCCGAATCGACAAAGCCGATGTAATCACCCGTCGCAACGTCGAGCCCTGCATTGCGCGCGTCCGAAAGACCGCCGTTTTCCTTGTGGATCACCTTGATGCGCGGATCCTCCTTGGCAAGCTCCTCGCAAAGCGCCGGGCACCCATCGGGAGAGCCGTCGTCCACCAGAATGATCTCGAGCTCTTGGTACGTCTGGTTACAAATGCCTTCGACGCACGCGCGCAGATAGTTCTCCACCTTATAAACCGGTACGATGACCGATACGGTTTTTCTTGTTGTCATTCCCATTCCCCGTCCTCACCAGAATTTCATTGGCAACCGCCGAGATCACCAAGCACAAATAGGTGAATTTCTCACGGTGGCGAAGCGCTGAACCGGCATTGGAAACACCCCAGCCAAACATAACGCCGGCAAGCGCCATGATAACCGTCATCACGACAAGGAAGCTGCCGATATTGGTATCGGGCAAGCCTTTGATCGGTCTTGACCGATATGCCTTGTACGCCACATAAAATGTATAGAAATAAAAGATGGTACTGCCGAAAAACGCAATGATGTCGCCGGGACCGCGCCACATCCACGGAAGCGGCGAGAAGATAAAGTACACCATACGGATCGGCGTGTTCACAACCAGATCGACTGCCGGCGGCAAACCTTGAATGCCGACCGAATAGCTGGCACCACCATCGGTTCGCACATTCACCTCATACAAAATACTCTCCGCGCTCAATCCTTCATCGCCGCGAATTTTGCCCGTGAAGGTATCGCCCGAGGACAGCATCACTACCATAAACGCAAATCCGACCACGACCATCGCCGCAATTTTAAACGGCGAGATTTTGAGCCGCCGCTCTTTGTTTCCGACGAGCACAAGCATCGAGATGGTACCGAGTGCCGCTACTAAGGCACCCATATGGAGCAACGAGCCGAGAAGCGAAAACGTCACGGCGGGCACAAGGTAGAAGAGCTTGCGTTTTGTCCACCAACAGGTGAAGAAATAGATCGACGTGATGATACAAAAGGAAATCACCGATTCTTGCAGGAAGAAGGTCGTGATCATCATGAGGTTCGGCAAAAAGGACGCGATAAGCATCGTTTTCTCCCGCACCTTGGGACTGATCTCGAGCATGCACAAAATGCGATACACGAGCACCAGCGAGCACATCGCGAGATAAATATTGATAAACTGCACCGTCAAGCGCTGCACACCGATCAACTTGAACAGTTGTCCGCTGTAAAACGGGAAATGTCCGAGATCCACCGTGTTGCGACGTCCGCCCCATGCATAGGACGACGAGATCTCGAAATACGCCTGCGCGTCGCCCTCGCTGTTCGGGAGGATGAAAATGTCGCGCGCGTACACGTCCCACAGCAAAATCAGCAAGCGGATCATAAACGACGCGATCAGCACCGTCTTGACATAGTCCCGCTCGGGCGCAGGATCTTTGACGCCTCTTATGCGAAACGACGGGGAGTACCGATCAGTGAACGCACGGCTGAGTCCGTTCCACAATACCACCGTGTTGATCAGCAGCATCAGCCACTGCATCGCTTCGGTTTGTGTTTCGGCGGTGGGGTTCGGGAATATCGCGATACACGCGATAACCTCGATCACCAACGCTAACGCTACTAAAAACATACAAACACCTTAATCTTACAACATCATATCCTGTTGCGGTTCTCGTTATTTCTTTGCCATCGATTCCAGCCGATCGGTTCCGAGCGTATTTCTCATAACGCCGACTATATACCGTCTCACGCGATATTTGAGCGAGCGATTGCGTTTCTCGTTTTTCCAACTTTGATCGAAATGGTGAATGGTATAACTCTTCTTGGAGGGTTTATTGAAAATACGCGTAAAATTATTCGGGCAAAATACGATTTGTTTATAAATCGTCATATTGGAAACCGTTTGCTTCTTGCCGTTCAACTTCACGCCTTGCTCCACGAAATACTTTGTGATGATATGCGTGTTGGTCAGCATATTGAGCGAGCCGTCTTCGTTGATAAAAGACGCGGTATTGTAGTAATCCAAGAGCATTTTGATGATGGGATTCTCCTTATGTGCACCCATCACAGCGGTAATAGGGGAATCCTTCGCTTCAAATCCGGTGAAGGAATCCTGATCCAAAAACGAATCCAGCGGTTTCAAAATCTCCACGTCGGTATCTAAATAAATGCCGCCCATGTGATACAGTGCGTACAAGCGCGCATAGTCAGACACGAATGCCCATTTTTTCGCCTCGTACGCCTGCTTGGTGTACTCCGTTGCCTCCACATCCAAATTATCTTCGTTCCACTCAATGATCTCGTAGTCGGGGCAATATTTCTTCCAGCTTTCGATGCAACGCTCGATCAGCTCCGACTTCTTGCCGCGACCGAACCAGCAATAATGGATGATCTTCGGTATCATACGTCTCGTCCCTTCTGTCTGTCGTGATTTATCCCTTCGGCAGGAAAAGCCATTCACCGAAAGTCTTTTCCCATTCGAGGGGTGTGATCGGATGCAACCCGCTGCTCGGGAAGAACGTCATCTCCCCGACAAACAGTTGCCCGTCCGTCTCGTACATATCCACCCGCACAAAGGAAAACGGCTTGCTTAAAGTCTGTGCCACACACACCATCTCATCAAAGCGAGACGGCTTTTCGATCGGCACCGCCGCATTCGGGTAGCCCGCCGTGCGCACATCCGAGAGGCGGTTCCAGTTCATATCGTAAAAGTCCACGCACAACGCACCATCGACCGTGCGGTTCGTTTGCACCGCGTGCGCCATGCCGTCAAAACAAAAGAATTTATAGTCACAAAGCGGCTTGTCCGACAACAGCGGCTCCACCATCACCATCGGTTCCAAGTCGCGGTAGTTCGGTTCGCGTCCGTAGATATACAGCGATTCGGACAGCCACACATCGGTGATCTTTGTCATCTGTTTCCAAGAAAACCGCTCCGTCCCGTCACAGCGAAACTGCCAACCGCTCCCATGCGTCGTTTTGAGCATGAACGTCGGAGGCAACGCCGCACGATTGAGCTCATGCATCGACTTCGCCACAGCGATCGTCGGCACCGCGAGTTCCGCAAAGCCTTGCTCTTTCAAATAGTCCTTCAAAAGACGCTTGTCCGTGCAACGCGCCATGCGCTCGTCACAGCCGCGAAGTTTCAGCCATTGGAGCTTTTCGCCGAACAGCGTCGGGTTCTCCAAATCGGGCGCAACACCGTTTCGCTTTTTATACAACCACGAAACAAACGCGCGATCGTCCATGCGTTTGAGCAACCGCTCGTAGCGCCGTTTTTTGAGGCGCTCCGTGAACAGTAAGCCTGCCGGACAGCGTTTGATCCGTGATTTGATCGATTTCCAAAACGCCATCCCGTCTCCCACCTTTATCGCTTAGCGCGTCGTTTTCGAAGGCGGCGTACCAAACCGCTCGGCACCATTACTTTTCCAAGCTCTGCGATCGGTTTGATATACCAATGCCACGGATACCGAAGCAACCGATACGCATAGCACTTCGTCTTACACGTGATCCATCGCACGTGCGCGGTGCGGCGACGATACGCCGCGCGATTTTCGCGCACACGATACAATACATCGGGCAGATTCGCCCCTTGATAACCGGCATGGAAGAACCGCGCCCACAAATCAAGATCCTGCCCACGCTCGGTGCGCGGGAGCACCGTGTAGCCGCCGAGCGCGTCGTACACCGATCGGCGCGCCAGGATCGTCGCGTGATTGAACGGGGCACCGCGATGGATACTGAACCGATCGGGACGCTCTTCGCGGCGATCGACAGCGCCGTCGCCGTCCTCATCGAACCGCTGCATCGCCGTACCCACGAGATCGATCTCCTCGTGCTCCCGCAAAAACGCCACCTGCGTTTCAAAGCGTGTCGGAAGCGACACATCGTCGCCGTCCATCCGCGCGACGAACTCGCCGTCGGCTTCTTCCAAACACCGATTGAGCGCATACGCCAAAAACCGATGTTGCTCGTTTTTCAATATCGTGATCTTGTCGGGGTACCGTTCGCGATACGCCTCGGCGACAGCGAGCGTCCTGTCGGTCGACGCGTCGTCGCAAAGAATCAAATGCCAGTCGGTATAGGTCTGCGCCACAATGGAATCGATCGCCTCGGACAAGGTGTCTTCGCAGTTGTAGATCCCCATCAACACCGAAACGGTACCGTTCCCACTCATACGCGCACATTCTCCTTATACCATGCAAGTGCCTCTTGCAAACCGCTCTCGAAATCCCAATCGGGATCATACGACAGCATCGCCCGTGCCTTCGTGATATCGGCGTTGCTGTGACGGATCTCGCCCTTTCTCGCCGGGGCAAACTGCGGCTCGATCGACACACCGAGTGCCTCGATCAAACGCTCATAAATATCGCGCATCGTTTCGCGTCCGCCGTAAGCGATGTTGTACACCTCGCCCGCCGCCTCCGAGGGTGCCAAACACGCCTTGAGGTTGGCTTCGATCACGTTGTCAATATAGGTAAAATCCCGCGACTGCTCGCCGTCTCCGAAAAGGACGGGACGTTCTCCGCAGAGCAGTTGTTTGATCCATTTGGGGATCACCGCCGCATAGGGACCGTCGGGATCTTGATAGCGTCCGAATACATTAAAATAACGCAAGCCGTACGTGTCGAGTCCGTACAGCGTGTGGTACAGCCGTCCGTACTCCTCGCAGGTTTTCTTGGTGAGCGCATAGGGCGAAAGCGTCTTTCCTTCGCTTCCTTCCTTCATCGGAAGTGTCGTGCTGTCCCCATACACCGACGAGCTCGACGCATACACAAACTTCTTCACGCCCTGCACTTTGGCGGCTTCCAGCATCCGAAGCGTGCCGCAAATGTTGATCTCTTCATACAAAAGCGGCATCTCCATACTGCGCGGCACACTGCCCCACGCCGCCTGATGAAGGACGTAATCGACACCCTCACACGCCGTCAGACAAGTCTCCTCGTCGCGGATGTCGCCTTTGATAAACGTATAATTGTTATGATGGAAAAACCGATCGACGTTCTCTTGTTTGCCCGTCGAGAGGTCATCGAGACACCTTACGCGGCAGCCAAGCTTCAAAATGGTCTCACACAAATTCGAACCGATAAATCCGGCACCGCCCGTCACCAAAAAGAGCGTACCCTCGGGAAAGCACACGTTTTGAATTCCCATGTTCCCGCCTCTCCTTTCGGACGATGATTACAAGCTCCAATACGTAAACCCGGCGTCTTCGGACGCTTTGCGATCCCACATACCCTTCACATCAATCAGGATGCGCGGACCGTTCTTGCGGAAAAAGCGCTCCAGTTCTTGCAGAGTCCATATGCGAAACGCGTCATGCGCCACCGCTACGATCAACACATCCGCTTGCGTGATCCGATCGAGTCCGACCAAGGTCACACCGTGCTCTTTTTGCACGTCTGCGGGATCCGCCAACGGATCCGCCACCAGCGGTGTGACACCGCACTCACACAATTCCTGATACATATCCGCCACACGACTGTTGCGCGTGTCGGGGCAATTCTCTTTGAAGGAAAATCCCAAAATTGCGACCTTCGCCGTGCCAAGCGACATCGGTTCGTTTGCCAACAAGCGGATCGCCTGCCGCGCCACGTGAACCCCCATCTCGTCGTTGATACGTCGACCGGCGGCAATGATGCGGCTGTCGTATCCGATCTGCGCCGCTTTGTATGTCAAATAATACGGATCGACACCGACGCAGTGCCCTCCGACCAATCCCGGGGCAAACGGCAGAAAATTCCATTTGGTGGAAGCCGCTTCCAGTACAGCACGCATATCGATGTCCATTTTGTCAAACAGCAACGACAACTCGTTCATAAAGGCGATGTTGATATCGCGCTGACTGTTTTCGATCACTTTCGCCGCCTCTGCCACGCGGATCGACGGCGCGCGATGCACCCCTGCCTGTGCCACCAAGCCGTAGATCAAAGCGACCTCTTCGAGTGTTTCTTCGTCCATGGCCGAAACCACTTTCACGATCGTCTCCAATCGATACGTTTGATCGCCGGGGTTGATACGTTCGGGGGAATAACCGACCTTGAAATCCACACCGCACCTCAAACCGCTTTCCGCTTCCAAAATCGGAATACACACCTCTTCGGTCACGCCGGGATACACCGTCGATTCATACACCACAATGCTCCCTTTGGAAAGACGACGGCCAACCGCGCGCGTCGCCTCCTCCAAGATCGAAAGATTGGGGGTTTTGTCTTCGTAAATCGGAGTCGGCACCGCTACGATCAAAAACTTCGCTTCGGAAAGTCGTTTCTCGTCCGACGTAAATTCCGCCGCACACGCGGCAAGGGCGGCGTTTCCCACTTCGCCGGTGGCATCGATGCCTTGTCGATATTGTTCGATTTTGGATTCCTGAACGTCAAAGCCGATCACCCGCGCGCACTTCGAAAACGCCACCGCAATGGGCAGCCCGACATATCCGAGCCCCACGACGGCCACCGTTTCTTCGCGCCGCACGATCCTCTCATAAAGCGACAGGGCGAACATCTCCGTTCCTTCGAATTTAAAAACGCCTACAACTAGGACGACTTTATCATATCTATACTATTTTATAGTACCACACTCTTCCCTAAAGCACAAGACTTTTTTATAAAAACTCCCCTATTTTTCGGGACACTCCGACCGTGTCTCTCATCCTTTTTGCACGAAAAATCGGCAACGGATCTCCTTGGATACCCGTCGCCCTTTTTATCCTCCCATACTCCTTTTTGCATTTTGAAAACTTTTTTGTGTTTTGCTCTTGATTTTTACAAAACGGTATGCTATAATCACTTTCGCGGTTTGAGAGAACCGTCCCCAAAACAGCATATCCGGGTGTGGCGCAGTTGGTAGCGCGCTTGACTGGGGGTCAAGAGGCCGTGAGTTCAAGTCTCGCCACTCGGACCAGAAAAAGAGATTCATGTTGAAGACATGGGTCTCTTTTTCTTTTGGTACAGTCGAGTCTTGAACAGGGCGGTTTCGGCAAAGCCGAAATGCCAAGCGTCCGGGGGACGGTTGGCAAGCCCGCGTGCGTGTCGAGGCGAAGCCGAAGAGCAAGTCTCGTGGCAAGGACCGGAACAGAGAGACGCGGCTTTGCCGCGAACCCGAAAGGCAAGTACCTTTTTTTCCTATTCGGACTTAAAGTAACCCCGATGTACCCCATCCCCTCAAAAAAGCAAGAGAACGAGATCCGCTCAGAGGGGTCTCGTTCTCTCATTTTATCTCCTGTTCGAGCATATCAAACTCCGGCGTTGAAAAAAACTCTCCCATGGTAATTTCAAAACCGTCGCACAATTTCTTGATCGTAACCGCGCCGGGGTTTGCACTTTCTCCGTTTAATATGCTTTTGATCGTTGCTTGCGGCACCGCAGAAATGGTACTAAGTTTATTCGGAGTAATATTGCGCTCACGACACAAAGACAATATGCGAACAGCTATTGCTTCCCTAGTGTCCAATTCTACACCTCCAACTTTCGTCTATGTTTCATAATAGCGTATTTTTTTACAAGATATTAGTGATTGTTCACTAAAACCACTTGAAAAAACAAATCCCGCACGCTATACTAGTGATATATCACTTATACAAAGGGCAATCGTTTTCCTCTCGCCCTTTTGTCTTTGTAGGTATAAAACCATTCTAAGGAGATGTTTACGATGGGTTTGTTTGACAAAGTAGTAAAGACGGCAAGCAACGTGGGAACCAGCGTGGCCAAAAGTGCCTCCAACGTCGGTTCGAGTGCGTCGGTCGCCGCACAGGAGCAAAGTGAATTGCTTGCGCTGAAATCGCAGATCAACGTGATCGAGCAGGAGCTCAACGCGTCCTACGTGCAGATCGGCAGAAAATATGTAGAATATGTCCTCACATCCGGCGAGATGCCCGGCATCGACGTGAGCGATATCCTGAAGCTGATCGATCCCAAGCTCACCAAGAAGCAAGAGCTGGAGCAAAAAATCATCGAGCTGGAAAAAGAAATCAAATCCAAGCACGTGCTCCGCGACAAGCAACAAGCCGAAGAAAAATATCTTGCCGAAAAATCCAAGCTGGACAAAGCCTTGGCCATGGACATCATCACACAGGAAGAGTACGACGAGAAGCTAGCCCTTGCCAAGAAGCAAGTGGACAATTTCGAGGCGATCCGTAAGATCGAGCAACAGGCGGAAATGGGCCTGATCACCAAAGAAGAAAAAGCAGCCAAGCTCCAACAGTTGATGCTCTGATCCATACCGTTATCCAAAAGGGAGAAACGAAATGTCTTTCGTTTCTCCCTTTTTCTTTTCCTACTAGACAAAATCCCACTCTATATGGTATACTCACATTATATATAGCAGTAGCGGAGGATGAAGAGAGATGTACAAGCACGTGGTAAAACGGTTTATTGATATTCTTTTGTCGTTTATCGGCATCGTGGTGTTGCTGATCCCGATGCTGATTTTGATCCTCGTCATCAAGATCAGCGATCCCGGCCCCGCTTTCTTCAAGCAAAAGCGCGTCGGTCAGGGGAAGAAATTTTTCAAGCTGATCAAATTCCGCAGCATGAAGATGAACACACCCGACATCCCGACTCACCTTCTGGAAAATCCCGAGCAGTACATTACGAGCATCGGCAAGTTCCTGCGCAAAACAAGCCTCGATGAATTGCCGCAGCTCTTCAACATCTTTGTCGGTCACATGAGCATCATCGGTCCGCGCCCCGCGCTGTGGAACCAGGATGACCTCGTTGCCGAGCGCGATAAGTACGGTGCGAACGACGTGAAACCCGGTCTGACCGGCTGGGCGCAGATCAACGGCCGCGACGAGCTGGAGATCCCGCTCAAAGCGAAGCTCGACGGCGAATACGTCGAAAAGATGGGTTTCTTGTTTGACTGCAAGTGCTTCTTCGGCACCATCACCGCGGTTCTCAAATCCGACGGCGTGGTCGAGGGCGGCACGGGTGAAATGAAAAAAGCGGAAGAGTCCCAAACCGAAGACGAAAAGGAGACGGCGGACGCGTGAAAAAGATTTTGTTTGTGGCGAACGTTGCCAAAGAACATATCCTGAAATTTCATGTCCCGACAATTCAATATTTCAAAGAGCAGGGCTGGCAGGTGGACGTAGCCTGCGCCGGTGAAGACACGGTGCCTCATTGCGATCATCAGATCCACGGTCTTTGGAAGCGCTCTCCCTTCACCCCCAAAACGTTCAAAGGCATCCGTCAGCTGAAAAAGCACCTCAAAACGGAGCATTACGACATCATCTACTGCCACACCCCGGTGGGTGGCTTGGTAGCGCGTTTGGCCGCCAAGAAAGCACGCAAGAACGGCACCAAGGTGATCTACTTCGCGCACGGTCTGCATTTCTTCAAGGGTGCACCGCTCATCAACTGGCTGATCTTCTTCCCCATTGAAAAATGGCTCGCCCACAAGACCGATGTCTTCTTCGCGCTCAACAACGAAGACTTTGCCTTTGTGAGCGAACACTTCCAAAAAAAGCTGACCGTGCGTCAGGTTCCCGGTGTCGGTGCGAATTTCAGCCGTCTCGATGTAGAGGACAAAGCGGCGGTTCGCGCCAAATACCGCGAAGAACTCGGCATTGCCGAGGATACGCCGGTCCTCCTTTACGTAGCGGAGCTGATCAAGAACAAAAACCAGCCGATGCTCGTCGACACGCTCGAAGCGGTGCGCCGCGACCATCCCGACGCGGTGCTTCTGTTGGTGGGTCCCGAACACGACGACGGTGCCGTCAAAGCATACGTTGAGAAAAAAGGTCTTCAGGATGCCGTCAAACTGCTCGGTTGGCGCAGCGATATCGGCGCGCTGATGGCCGCTTCGGATATTTATGTGGCCTCCAGCCTGCGCGAGGGCTTCCCCATCAACCTGCTCGAAGCCATGTACGGCGGTCTTCCCGTCATCGCCACCAAGAACCGCGGCCACGTCACGCCCCTTGTCCACGGCGAGAACGGCTTCCTTGTGGACATCGGCGATCACGAAGCGATGGCCGCGCACGTGCACGCGCTTCTCACCGACGACGCGCTGTATCACAAGCTGTCCACGGTGGACGTCTCACGCTACGAATGTACGCGCATCGCCAAAGAACTCCACGACACGATTCTGGAAAGCACGTCCCGATAACATCAAAAAAGCGGTTGCAGACATCCGGTCTGCAGCCGCTTTTCCTTTACAATTCTTTAGCGTCGACGCTCAGTTCGCGTCCGTTAAATGCGTATTCAAGATGTTGACTCTCGTCCATTTCCACCGTCAGCGTCAACTCGCTGTCGCCAAACAGTACCGTCAGCGTATGATCGCCGCCCGACAGGGTAAACTCGACGGTCTTGCCGTTGTCGATCGTTTGACTTTGCTCATCGACCGTTACCGTCATCACACGATCCATATACGAATACTGGCTCTTGCGCGTGACATACAATGTGTACGTTTGCTGTTCGAGTTCTTTGGCGGTCTTTCCCTTTGCAAAATGGTAATCTCCCGCCTCATATAACTCTTTGGTGCCGTCGACATATTCCACCAACACGCGCTCGACCACCACCATATCCACAACGGGATTGAGCCAGGCGTTCGGGAAACCGAGCATCATCGGTGTGCCTTGATAGATCGGTCCGTTAACGGCGAGCGTACGCGTGGTTTGCCCGGTCGCATTGCATTTGACAATGCGACCGTGCGCATTGTACGGTGTCAAATACACCACCGCCCCGCGGATCGCCTTTCCGCGTATCACCGAAAGCATCAGCTGGCAGCCGACATACCCTTGCGGATTCGGCTCTTCACAAAACTGCTGACTCATCATTCCGAATTCGTTGTACGTTGCACGCCAATGGCCGATCCCCGTCACCTGCAGTTGGATGCGATTGAACGAATCCACGCTGTGCAACACAGCTCCCATCTTTTCCGCGACCGTCTGCATATCTTCCTTTTCCGCGTTCTCCTGCGTGGGCGGTGCCGGCGGCACGGGCGGTGCCGGCGGTACGGGTGGCGCCGGCGGTACGGGTGGCGCCGGCGGTACGGGCGGTGCCGGAGGTACGGGCGGTGCCGGAGGTACGGGGAGATTCGAAGGCACGTCCTCCGCTTCCTCACATAACAGCGACTGCGCGTCCGCCAGGCTGTAGCGGCAACCGCAGGTCAAACACACGAACTGACCGCCGTCTTTTTGAAACTCGCTTCCGCTGCAAATATCACAAATCATCTTTTTCATCAAGCATCGTCCCTTTTCTTGTTCGCGTTTCCGAGAAATGACAAAGATATTATAGTCCGTTTGCCCTTTTGTGTCAACTGTTACGACGATATATACCGTTTTGCGTACATGGTGTACCGCTTTGCGAATCCGATCGGAAAAATCGTTGTTTTTTGCAAATCAACTGTGCTGCATTGCTTTTGGTTTACTCTTCCTTTTCAAAATACGCCACGGCAACCGCACCCGGTCCGACGTGCGTACCGATCGCGCAACCGATGGATGCCACGGGCAACTGCTCCACGTATCCTTCCCACAGTTCCGCGCTGTCGCGGACATACAAACGTAACAGCTCATCGCTCCGTCCGCTGTATCCCAGACAGAGCGGTCTCGAAAAATCAATACCGCGCCCGTTCTTCACCAATTCGCGCAACAGGTTGTTTCCCTGCTTGGAGCCGCGCGCCTTGCCGATCAGCGACACCTCGCCGTCCTTCACCGCCACCACGGGTTTGATGGACAGCAGCGCTCCTGCAAACGCGACTGCCGAGGAGATGCGACCGCCTTTTTTCAAATATTCCAGCGTATCGAGAAGCGCCATCAAACGCACCTGCTTCTTCTCGCGATCCAAGCACACGGCGATCTCCTCCGCCGTGCATCCCGCGTCGCGCAACGCCGCCGCGCGCAACACAAGCAACCGCTCGCCGACGGCGACGTTCTCACTGTCAAGCACGTGCACGCGTCCGTCCCATTCCTCCGCCGCCATGCACGCGCTTTGGTAGGTACCCGAGAGCTTTCCCGACAGCGTGATCACGACGGCGGTGTCGTCCTCGTTCTTCAGTGCCTCCGTCAGCGTATCCTGAAACTCCGTCGGCACGATTTGACAGGTGGTCGGCAACGTATCGCACTCCGCGAGCATCTCATAAAACCGACGGTGCGTCAACGTTTGTCCGTCCCGATATTCCTCCGTGCCGAACAGCACCTTGAGCGGCAACACCGTCACACCGAATGCCGCCGCTTCTTCCCTTTGCAAATCGCACGCGGAATCCGCAAGAATAGTAACAGCCATGATCCTTACTCCTTTTCGGCGCGATTGAAGTTGTTGATTTATCATCATGTGGCGCCGAAAAAAGTATAGCACCAAGTCGTTGATTTGTCAACAACTTGGTGCTATACACCATTATTCATTTCCTTTGCTGTTTTCACGCAGATTGGTGGCAATGCGCTCGAGCGAATTGTAGAACGAGGTGCGTTCCTCCTCAGTCAAACCGTCGCCGCCGATGCACACCCACTGCTCGATCACTTTTTCGAGCTTCTCCGCGACCTGCTCGCCCTGCTCGGTCAATCGCCATTTGGCACGATAGGCACTGCCCTCGCTCAGGATGAAACCCTGATCACGCAGTGTATTGAGTGTACGCGAGATCGCCGCCTTATCCTCCGCGCAAAGCTGACAAAGCACCGCCGCCGTCAATCCGTCCTCATACCGACTCAGTAAAAAGATGCACATCATATGGGTGCCCTTCAACCCGAATTCCGTCATCTCCATCGCCTTGATGCGCTGAATGTATTTATAGCAGGCAGTGATGCCCGACACAAACGTCTCAAACCGTTGTAACATCCGAAATGCTGACTCCTCTCTCTCGAATCCGCTCACGCGTCGAGCGCCACGGCCGTCGCCAGCGCCAACGCACCCGAACCGATGTGACACGCAATGCTCAGCGGCAACGCGGCCATTTCGATGGTTTTTTTGGGAAACGCCGCTTTGACCTCTTCGGCGAACTGCGCCGCTTGCTCGGGTGCATTGGAATGCACGACGTACAACGTCATGGTATCGGCAATGTCCTTGAAGCGCTCGGCGTAGTCCTTTTGGATCGCCTCGATCATCGCGGCACAAGCCGCCTTTTGTCCGCGCGGCTTGGCAAATGCGTCGAGCTTGCCCCCCTGGATCTGAAGCACCGGTTTGATGTTCAGCACCGTGCCGATCGTCGCCGCCGTTGCCGTCACGCGGCCGCCTTTTTTGAGGTATTTCATCGTATCGACCATGATGTAGATCGACGAGTCGTACTGCGTCGCCTCCAGGCGCTCTTTGATCTGCGCGGCATCCATACCTGCCTTGGCCAGCGCCACGGCATCCTGCACCGAACGCAACATCGTCACCGACACGCGACGGTTATCCACCACCTGCACACGACCGTCAAAATCGAGACTGAGTGAATTGGCCGTCGCACACGAGCCGCTCAGTCCGCTCGACATCGGGATATGCACGATCTGATCGTAGTCGGCAAGAACGCGTTCCCATGTGTCCAGCACATCCGCCACCGACGGTTGCGACGTCGAGACCTCGGCGGTTTTGTCTTCCAATATTTCATAAAAGGCGTCCTGCGACAGATTCACGCCCTCATAATATACGTCGTCGTTGATCATAAACGGCATCGGCACCAGATGCACTCCGAGCGTCTTTGCCTCCTCGGGCAACAGACCGCAGTTTGTGTCAGTCACGATCGCGATTTTCATGATTGTTTTCTCCTTAATTCTCTTCGATACCGTCCGCTTCCTTATGCTTCCAGCGCTACCGTTGCCGCCAACGCCAACGCGCCGGGGCCCGTGTGGCACGACACACTGAGCGACAACGGCGCGATCGAAACGGGAACGCCGGGGAACGCCTCTTCCACTTCCGCGCGGAAGGCCTTCGCCTCCTCAAGACAGTTCGCGTGCACCACGTGCAACACAATGTGTCCCTCTTTGTCTGCAAGGCGCTCGTCGATGTCCTTGCGAACCGCCTCAAGCATCGTCTGCTTCGCCGCTTTTTGACCGCGCGGCTTGGCAAACGCATCGAGCTGGCCACCCTGTAACGACAGGATCGGCTTAATGTTCAGCACGGTGCCGACCGCCGCCGCCGCGGCGGTAATACGACCGCCCTTTTTGAGATACTTCATGGTGTCGACCATGATGTAGGCGGTACAATCGTACTGGGTCTCTTCGAGTCGAGCTTTGATCTGCTCAGCGGTGAGACCCTTTTTCGTCAGCATCAGCGCATCCTTCGTCGCCTGCTGCAACAGCACCGAAATGCGGTGATTGTCCACCACCTGCACACGACCGTCGTAATCCTCGCTGAGTGTCATCGCCGTCGAGCACGCACCGCTCAGCTTCGAGGAAGTGGGAATATGCACCACGGCATCGTGCGTCTCAAGCAAACGATCCCACAGATCCGTCACATCCGCAAGAGGAGCTTGCGATGTCGAGATCGCGGCATCCTTATCCGCCAGTGTCGCAAAAAATTCTTCATGCGTGAAATTGATGTATTCGTACCGCACTTCTTCATTGATCATAAACGGCATTTGAACCAAATCAATTCCGAGTTCCTTGACTTCTTCGGGGGTAAAACCGGTGTTGGTATCGCTGACAACCGCAATGTTCATATCCTCGACTCCTTCTCACGTCTGTGTGGTTCACGGTTCCTTGGATCAAGCTTTGCCGCCGGTCGTACCCAAAGACACGCCCGACAAAATATTCGTATCGTAGGTGTAGGTCAGCGCCTCACGCGTACGTTGGCGCTTGAAACCAAGCTGTATCATGCGGTCGAGCAGCTTCGAGAAACCGATGCCGCTCTCCTCCCACAGATAAAACGCCAGCGAGCCGGGGATGGTGTTGATCTCATTGACCCACAGCTCTTCGGTGTCGGCGTTCATCAGAAAATCAATGCGCGACACACCCATGCAACCGAGCGCTTTGAACGTCTGTACGGCGAGTTCCTGCACCTTTCTGGTCATCTCGTCGGAGATCTCCGCCGGGCAACGACGCTTCAAACTGCTCATGCCGGCCGATTTGGCGCCACCCGTTTTGCACGGAGCGCCCTTTGCGCCGCCCTTCGCACCTTTGCCGCCGCTGAGGTATTTGTCGCCGAAGCTCAGGATCTCATCGTTGCCAAACGGCTCCTCGCACGCCGAAGCGATCGCCTCGTCGCGGTCACCGAGCACGGCGCAATTGATCTCGCGAAGCGGCTGAACCGCTTTTTCGGCAAGCACCAACGGCGCAAAATCAAACGCCAGATCGAGCGCCGCGCGCAACTTGCGGCGGTCGCCCGCTTTGGAAATACCGACCGACGAACCCAAATTGACGGGTTTGACGATGACGGGGTAACCCATCGCTTGCTCGATGCGATCCATCGCGGCTTCCGCATCCGCAGCATAGGTCTTGGCATCCAATTCCACAGCATCGAGCACCGGCAATCCCGCCGCCTTGAGCACCGCTTTCATCACGTATTTATCCATGCCGAGCGCCGACGACAGCACATCACACGACGCATACGGCACACCGAGCATTTCAAGGAAGCCCATCAACGTACCGTCCTCCACGTTGGTGCCGTGCACCACGGGAAGTGCCGTTTCAAATTCGGCAACCACGTTGCTGCCGAATTTCTTCATCGGGAAACGCACCAGTTCCACGCCCTTGTCACCGGGCACGGGCAACACGCGCACCGCATCCTTCAGACTGCCGGGCAACCCGCGATAGAACTCGATCGTGTCCAGTCCTTCGCCGGTGTAAAATCCGCCGTCCTTGCCGATATACAGCACGATGGGCTCGTACTTGTCGCGGTCAAGCGCGGCATACGCCTGCAGACCGGAAATGATCGAAACCTCATGCTCGACACTGCGGCCGCCAAACAGCACCGCCACTTTTGTTTTCATCATCGAAAAGCCGCCTCCGTTTGCGTCAAATCTCAAAAGTTATCGGGCAAATCGTTTTCGAGAAGCACGATCTGCCGTTCCACGGGCGGCAACGACTGCACGTAGCTGATCGCCTGATGCAGATCCGTTGCCACAAAAATACGTTCTTCGTCAAAGCCTCCGCGAAGCAATCCCGCCTTGAGCGGCGGCGCTTGCTTCTCACCCACGAGCACCGCAATGTCACAGCGCGTCGCGGCGTATTCGCCGAGCTCCTTGTTGAGCGCTTTTTGGCGCTTGCCGAGCTCCACCATGCCGGGTGTCACCAGCACGCGGCGCGTATTCTGCATGGCACCGAGCACGTCGAGCGCCGAGCGGAAGCCCGCCGGATTGGAGTTGTAGGCATCGTCGATATAGCCGTTGGGAAGCAACTGCAAGCGGTGCTCCACCGGCTTCATCTGCCGAATGGGCGCTTTCAGATCCGAAAGCGCGATCCCGAGCTGATGCGCCATCGCGACACAACCGACCAGATTCTGGATGGTGTGCGCGCCGAGCAAGCGCGTAGTATATTCGCAAGACTCGCCGTTCGGAGCGTACACCGTGAAGGTGCTTCCGCTCTCATCCACCGTGATGTCTTTGGCGGTGTAGGCGGCACCGTCGTACAAGCCGTACGACACCGTCTTCACACCGTCCACATCGCGGGCGGCGATGTATTCGTTGTCAAAATTCAGCACCGCCATGCCATCTTCGGGCAGAGCGTCCGCCAGTTCAAACTTCGTGTCAATGATCGTTTCGATCGTGCCGAACGTCTCCAGATGCTGTTCGCCGATCGCGGTGATCATGCCGTGTTGCGGATGCACGATCTCACAGATCTCGCGGATGTCGCCTTTGTTTTTGGCGCCCATCTCGCAGATGAAGATCTCGTGCGACGCGCGCAAGCGCTCACGCACCGTACGCACCACACCCATCGGCGTATTATAGCTTTCGGGCGTCATGAGCACATTATACTTGACCGACAGAAGCGCGGTCAGAAAATTTTTGGTACTGGTCTTGCCGTAACTGCCGGTGATGCCGATGACCGTCAGATCCTTCATCTCCGACAGGATGCGCTTGGCATCGTTGGTGAACCCCTTGGCGATGTGACGCTCGATCGGTCCGTTCACCTTGTTTGCAAAGCTGACCATCAGCGCCGGAAGCAACACGATAAGAAGCAACATCGCCGCCAACACGCGGTCAGCCGTCAGCCCGCTCAGATCCCAATCCTCGGCTCCTGCGGCATCGCGGATGGCGTGCATCATCATCGGCAGCAGCACCGAAAGTGCCAAGAGGATCGCCGTGATAAGCGCGAGCGTCACGAGCAGACGTTTGACACGCGGCGTGTATACCAGCGGCTTTTTCGCCTTGCGCGGGCGGTCGAACACCGTCGCGATCAGCTCAAGCGCGAGCGCCACACCGTAGGCGATATACGCCCACACGTCGCCGTAAAATCCGAACATCATAAGGATGGCAAGCGGGGCGGCACCCAACAGACGCGTCGCAGGGAGCGAACGCTTGTCGCTCTCGCGCAACCACTGCAAATACCGCTCGGGGCGATAGGAGTTAAGCTGCAGCATATGCACGTAATGAAGAGTTTGGAACGTTGCGTGCACCAGGCACAGCGCGATCAGCGCCCCTTGCAACAAGGGCATGATCATCTCGGGCATCATCGCCACCGCCTTTCGTCATTCGTTAGGGTAAAAACACATCGAGCACACGGGAACATTGTCCCCATGCTTCGGCAAAGGCAAAATGCCCCGCCCCTTTGAGCACCACGAGTCCCGCGTCGGGAATGTGCTTTTCCATCAGTTGTCCGTCGCGAAGCGGCGTTGCGGTGTCGCATTCGCCCCAGATGAGCAACGTCGGCACGTCCACCTTCGGGAGCGCCGCCTTGAGATCCTCGTTGATGCACAGGCTCATCGTGCGACGCATGACCTCGCTCGCTTGCTTGTAATCCGCCGAACCGCGCTTCTTGCGCGCGTTCTCGACGGCGTTTGGGAACATCTGCTTGAACGGCGGGATCTTGCAGATCGTCTTAAGAGCCTTGAAGCTGTACACCTTCGTGTAATACTTCATTGTGCGTTTGGGCTTGATGCCGGCGGCATCGAGAAGCACGATCTTATCCACCGCAAACGGACGTGTCTGGCGACTCATCAGCTTAAGGATGGTGCGACCTCCGAAGGAATGCCCCATCAGCGTCGCTTTTTCGATCCCGAGCGCCCCCGCAAACGCGGCGGTGAAATCCGCAAAGCGATCCACCGTCCACGCCTCGGGCGGCTCCTCACTGCCGCCGCAACCGGGCATATTGGGAGCCACGACGCGAAACCGCGTCTTCAAATGATCGATGATCAAACGGTAGGTCTCCGCCGGCGCATTCCAACCGTGAAGCAACAGCACCACATCGCCCTGTCCTTCATCGATGTATTCAATTTTCAACGCATCGATCTCGATGGTCGGCATGAGGATCCCTCCGCTTTGTTACAAAATCAGTTCGCCGTGTAAGGCATAAACTCGATGGACACGATCTTGACATCTTCGAGAGGTTTGTCGTCCGCGTTAGTCTCCACCGCCGCGATCGCGTTGACCACGTCCATACCGTCATAGACCTGACCGAACACGGTGTGACCGCCCGACTCTCTGAGCGGACCGTCGAGGTGGATGTTGCCGCCGACTTCGGCGTACTTGTTGACGACCGCCGCCGTCACCTTCGATTTATCCAGTCCCATGCGCTCGGCAATGAAGGACTCAAAGTTGCCGTAATACTGATCGATCATCGCTTTGTTTTGATCGTACATCGCGCGACCGTCCGCGACCGTGCCGCCCGGAATGCCGCTCTGGTTGATGAAGAACTGACTGCCGTTGGTGTTCTCGCCGGCATTCGCCATCGCGAGCGAACCGGTCAGGTTGCCGAGCGACGGATCGAACTCGTCGCCGAACTTCGAACCCCAAATGCTCTCGCCGCCGGTGCCCGTACCCGTCGGGTCACCGCCTTGGATCATGAAATCCTTGATGACGCGGTGGAAGATCAGACCGTCGTAGTAGCCGTTTTGCGCGTGGGTCTTAAAGTTCTCGACCGTCTTGGGCGCTTGTTCGGGGAACAAACGGATATAGATGTCACCCATCGTCGTGTGCATCACGGCGACCTCTTCGCCCTCCTCGGGCATATTCAGCTGAAAGCCGAACTCGCCCGACGATGCCTTTTGCCCGCCGCACGAACCGAACAGGCACGTCATCATCACCAGCGCACTCACCAATGCCAATACACGTTTTTTCATATCGTTCACACTCCTTACTCCGCCATACCGACGTCGATGCCGGTGATGACCACAGGCTCGATCGGTTTGTCCGCCGCGCCCGTCTTCACCGACGCGATCGCATCCACCACGTCCATACCGTCATAGACCTGACCGAACACGGTGTGACGGAAGTCGAGGTGCGGCGTGCCGCCGACCTTGCAATAATTCTCGGTGACCTCTTCGGGGAAGCCGCGATCGGCAAGCTGACGCATCTGACCGATGAGACCCATCGGCACCTGAGCTGCCTGCACGATGAAGAACTGGCTGCCGTTGGTGCCGGGACCCGCATTCGCCATCGACAGCGCGCCGCGATAGTTGCGCATCTCGATGTCGAACTCGTCCTCAAACTCCTCGCCCCAGATGCTTTCGCCGCCGCAACCCGTACCCGTCGGGTCGCCGCCTTGGATCATGAAATCCTTGATGACGCGGTGGAAGATCAAGCCGTCGTAGTAGCCTTCCTTCGCATGGGTGATAAAGTTCTCGCACGCCTTGGGTGCTTTATCGGGGAACATACGAATGGCGATATCGCCCATGTTCGTATGCATCGTCACGATCACATCGCCCTTAACGGGCATATCCAACTGACTCATATTCTATACCTCCTGCGGGGCGGCTTAATACGCCTTGCCCCAGTATACCATCTTTTTCGCCTTTTTGCCGCAACACACGCACACCTCGTCGAGCTCTTCCTGCTCGAACGGCATGCAACGGCTGGTGATACCGACCTCGTCCTTCAAACGCATCTCGCACTCCAGATCGCCGCACCACATGGCACGGATGAGACCGGGCTTGTTGTCCGCGATGTCCTTGATCTCCTCGAAGTTGTGTGCATCGTAGGTCATGCTCTCGCGGCGCGCAAGCGCTTTTTGGTACAGTCCGTCGTGCACCGCATCAAGAAGTGCCGGAAGCACCGTCTCGAGCTCGTCAAGCGACACGACCGTCTTTTCACGCGTATCGCGGCGCACCACGACGCACTGGTTGTTTTCGATGTCCTTCGGACCGATCTCCAAGCGGAGCGGCACGCCCTTCATCTCGTATTCCGCAAACTTCCAGCCGGGCGAGTTGTCGCTCGCGTCGAGCTTGACGCGCACGGTGGACTTCAAGCGCTCGTACAGCTCGGTCGCTTTGTCGAGCACGCCCTCTTTGTGCATTGCGATCGGGACAATGACGACCTGCGTCGGCGCCACGCGCGGCGGCAACACCAAACCGTTGTCGTCGCCGTGGGTCATGATGATCGCACCGATGATGCGCGTGGACATACCCCACGACGTCTGGTGCGGATACTGCAACTTGTTGTCGCGACCCGTGAATTGAATGTCAAACGCTTTGGCAAAGCCGTCACCGAAATAGTGACTGGTTCCGCTTTGGAGCGCCTTGCCGTCGTGCATCATCGCCTCGATGGTGTAGGTCGCTTCCGCGCCGGCAAACTTCTCCTTGTCGGTCTTGCGACCCTTGACAACGGGAATGGCGAGCGATTGCTCGCAGAAGTCGGCGTACACGTTGAGCATTTGCTCGGTCTCCGCCCACGCTTCTTCGGCGGTCTCGTGCATCGTGTGACCTTCCTGCCAGTAAAACTCCATCGTGCGCAGGAACGGACGGGTGGTCTTCTCCCAACGCACCACCGAGCACCACTGATTGTAGAGCTTGGGAAGGTCGCGATAGGAATGGATGATGTCGGCATAATGTTCACAGAACACCGTCTCACTCGTCGGACGCACGCACAGGCGTTCTTGCAGCTTCTCCTCGCCGCCGTGGGTCACCCACGCCACCTCGGGCGCAAAGCCCTCGACATGATCCTTCTCGCGTTGGAGCAGGCTCTCGGGAATGAACAGCGGCATCATGATATTCTCGTGTCCGAGCGCCTTGAAGCGCGCATCCAGATCGTTGCGGATGTTCTCCCACAGCGCCGTGCCGTAGGGACGCACGATCATGCAACCGCGCACGCCCGAATAGTCGGCAAGCTCCGCTTTTTTGACGACGTCGGTGTACCATTTGGTGAAGTCTTCCTCCATCGCGGTGATGGCTTCTACCATCTTTTTCTTATCGGCCATGATATTTTCCAATCCTTTCGGAACAAAATTGTCGATCGCTCACCGCCTCTCGGGCGACTTGATCCCATATATAGAGTTATTATAGCGAAAACGCGCACGTTTTTCAACCGTTACGCGCATATTTTTTCGGTTTTATCCATTTATTTTTCGGGCTTTTCGCATATTCCTCGCAAAAACGCACCACACTGGTTTCAAAACGTACAAGGAGGTTTGCTCTCATGTCCGATCACGCTGAAAACGATCGCCGTAAAACGCCCCCGTCTCCCATGCCGACCGCTCTGCAAAGTGCCGAGATCCTGCGCACACAAGGACGTCGCGACCACGCCGATCCCCTGGGCAGTTACACCGGCACCGATGCCGACGACGAACGCCCCGAACAGGATGTTGACGATCTTTGAAAATTCTACTGGATTTTATAGAGGGCTTGTGCTATACTATTGACAAGAGCAGTTTTTTATTCTGAATTTTCAAAGGGCGGTGAGCTTTTCATGGCCAAACAAAAACTTTTCGGCAATCGCAACGAACCCGCATGCGAGACCTGCGCGCTCGGCAAACGCGGTTCGGACGGTCAATCGGTGCTGTGCCGCCGCGTCGGCGCGGTCTCCTTGCACCATCATTGCCGCCATTATCAATACGACCCCCTGCGCCGCATCCCCAAGCGCGATCCGGTCCTGCCGTCGTATGACGCGACCGACTTCTGGTTGGACAACCTCGAGGACGTGATCGAGCCCGTCGCGAAATCCCCTGTGGATAACGAGACCGTGCTGCGCCTGCGTGAATATTTGATCCACTCGAACGAACCGGACGTAGAAACCATCTTGGCCCTTCTCGATTGCCCCGCCCCCGAAGCCACGGAAGAGACCGTCGAAGAAACGGCCGAAGAAATCGTCGAGGAAGCCACCGAAGAAGTCATCGAAGAAGCCGCTGAAGAAATCGTCGAGGAAGCCACCGAAG
>JAFQFZ010000027.1 GCA_017398425.1 Clostridia bacterium
GCATTTGCGAAGCAAATGACGGATGAGGTGTAGCCGCCGAAGGCGGCGCGGGTGTTTGCGGGGTTTCATAACGGACGCTGACGCGTCGGGCACCTCATCAGTCTCGCCTGCGGCTCGACAGCTTCCCCTCAAGGGGAAGCCGTGTTCGCCTGTTTACAGGTTGCAGTGCAACACATGCGGTTGGCAAACCGTTCCATGCGCTTACAAGCGCGGCCTGTAACAACCCCTTATAGGGGCAGTGAAAACCACCGGCTAAGCCGGTGGTTTTGATTGTCGCACGAAACGGACGCATCCGTTCCCTACTTTGGTTTGGATGCTTTTTGAACGGAACGGATACATCCGTTCCCTACATAATTGCCGTGGATTATCGATAAAAACAATCCTCTTGCCATTTGGCAGGGTTGTTGTCAATGTATGTCCATATCGCATCATAGTCGGCTTGCCCGCGAACGACGTGGTCGTGATACGAAAATTGCCATATTTTTTCGGTCGGTGCGCGCAATCCCTCTTTACGTATTTCCCGCGTAACAGCCGCTTTGAATTTTCCGACAACATTAGGAATATCATACGCCGTAGGGCACGGATTCATCCGTGCCGTTATGCGCACGATCATATGTATGTGATTCGGCATTACGACCCATTTGTCGATTTGTATATTGGCGTAATGCTCCTCTATCTCTAAAATCGCATTCTGTGCCACCGTACCGATCGCAGACAGTTGCATCGACGGCGCCGTATACATATCACCATCTGTGATATTCCCCAATATCTTTTGATGATTACATGTGCATATCGTCACAAAATACGCGCCCGGCGTGCTGTAGTCGTAGTGTTTCAATCGGGTTCGTTTTCGGTTGGGAAGATCCACGAAAATCCCTCCTTTTATAACGGAACGGATACATCCGTTTCCTACTTTTGTTTGGATGTTTTTTAAACGGAACGGATAAATCCGTTCCCTACTTTTGTTTGGATGTTTTTTAAACGGAACGGATAAATCCGTTCCCTACTTTTGTTTGGATGTTTTTTGAACGAAACGGATACATCCGTTCCCTACAAAAAAGCGCCCACGAATGGGCGCTTTTTCTCGCTTATTCTTCCGGTCTCTCCCAGTTGTGCCACACGTTTTGCACGTCGTCGTTGTCCTCGAGCATATCGAGGAGCTTGTCCATCTTGATGCACAGCTCGGGATCGTCGATCTTACTGTACACGTCGGGCACCATTTCCACCTCGGCGGACACGAAGGAGTAGCCCTTCGCTTCCAGATCGTCACGCACGCCCGAGAAATCGTCGGGCTCGGTGGTGATCTCAAAGACGTCCTCGTCGGCGGCGAAATCGGACGCGCCCGCTTCGAGGGCATCCTCCATCACCTGATCCTCGTCAAGACCTTCCGCCTCGATGACCAGCACGCCCTTCTTGTTGAACATAAAGGACACGCAACCCGTCTGACCGAGGTTGCCGCCGTATTTGTCAAAATAGTGGCGCATCTCACCGGCGGTACGGTTGCGGTTGTCGGTCAGCGTCTCGACGATGACGGCGATACCGCTCGGGCCGTAGCCTTCGTATTGCAACGCCTCGTAGTTGTCGGCGTTGCCCTCGCCCGACGCCTTTTTGATGACGCGGTCGATGTTGTCGTTGGGGACGTTGGCGGCCTTCGCCTTGGCAATGCAGTCCTTCAGGCGCGAGTTCGACGACGGATCCGCCGAGCCGCCTTCCTTGATCGCGACGGCGATCTCGCGGGCGAGCTTTGTGAAGACCTTTGCTTTTTGACCGTCGGTCTTTTCCTTTTTACGTTTGATGTTGTTCCATTTCGAATGTCCGGACATGTCAGATCGTTCCTTCTTTGTTATGTATTTGGGGAATTATTGAAATTGGTCGTCCGCCTGGGTGTCGGGGATGCCGCCTGCCACCGTCGGGACGGTGCCGTCCGCGTTGGTCACGGTGGTCGCTCCCGAAACGGTCGTGGTGGTCTGACCGGGCTTCGTCGCCTGCGAGGGCTTGGTCGTCGCCATGGTGGTGACGGTGGTCGCCGGGGCGCGCGAGGCGATCATCTGCGATGCGTTGGACGCACCGCTGACATCGACGTAGTGCGCGCTGACGTAGCCGTAGCCGCCGCCGAACTCGATCTTGTACCAGTCGCCCTCGCGACCGACGATCACGATGTCACTGCCGGCACGAATGCCACCGAGCGACGCATAGCCGAAGCCGGGACCCTCGCGCACGTTGACCTCACCGTTCATCATGCCGGGGTGCGTCGTCGTGGTGATGACGGTGGTGGGAGCTTCGGTGGGAGCGGTGGTGGGAGCGGTGTCGCCGCCGCCGCTGCAACCGCTGCAAAGCGCCAGCGTCGCGCCGATGACCGCCGCCAGACCGAGTACCTGTCGAAACGTCTTGTTCATAGGGAGAAAACCCCTTTCTTTCAATCTTACGCCAGGCGGGATGCGATCGCGTCGAGGAATTCCATGGAGTTGACCGCCGTCTTGTTCTCGAGCGTCGACAGACCGACAAGGTCCTTCGTCATCGTGCCGCCCTCGATGGTGTCGATGGTCGCCTTCTCCAGACGATCGGCAAACGCCATCAGCTCGGGCAGGTTATCGAGCTCGCCGCGCTTGCGCAGAGCGCCCGTCCACGCAAAGATGGTGGCAACGGAGTTGGTGGAGGTCTCGCCGCCCTCGAGGTGGCGATAGTAGTGACGCGTGACGGTGCCGTGCGCCGCTTCGTATTCGTAGTTGCCGTCGGGCGAGACGAGCACGCTCGTCATCATCGCAAGCGAGCCGAACGCGGTCGCGACCATGTCGCTCATCACGTCGCCGTCGTAGTTCTTGCACGCCCAGATGAAGCCGCCCTCGGAGCGCACCACGCGTGCCACGGCATCGTCGATGAGGGTGTAGAAGAAGGTGATACCCGCTTCTTCGAACTTCGCTTTGTAATCGGATTCGTAGATCTCCGCGAAGATGTCCTTGAAGCGGTGATCGTACGTCTTCGAGATCGTATCCTTCGTCGAGAACCAGAGATCCTGCTTGGTGTCGAGCGCGAACTGGAAGCACGCGTGCGCGAAGCTCGAGATCGAGCTGTCGGTGTTGTGCACGCCTTGCACAATGCCCGCACCCTTCGCAAAATCGTGGATGAGCGCGCGCGTCTCGGTGCCGTCCGCCGCCGTCACGACAAGCTCCGCTTTCGCCCCTTCGGGAGCGCGAAGCTCGGTGTTTTTGTAGATGTCACCGTAGGCGTGACGCGCCAGGGTGATCGGCTTTTTCCAGGTCGAAACCGTCGGGGCAATGCCCTTGACGAGAACGGGAGCGCGGAACACCGTGCCGTCAAGCATGGCGCGGATGGTGCCGTTGGGGCTCTTCCACATCTCCTTGAGCTTGTATTCCTCCACGCGCTGGGCGTTGGGGGTGATGGTGGCGCACTTGACACCCACGCCGTACTTCTTGATGGCGTTGGCGGCATCCACCGTCACTTGGTCGTTGGTCTCGTCGCGATAGGGCAGACCGAGGTCATAATATTCCGTCTTGAGGTCGACAAAGGGAAGAATCAGCTTCTCTTTGATCGCTTGCCACAAGATGCGGGTCATTTCGTCGCCGTCCATCTCGACCAGCGGCGTTGTCATGCGGATCTTTTCCATGGTACAAATCCCTGCCTTTTTTCACAAGATGGAATCATTATACCATATTCCGCGTTTCTTGTAAAGTCATGTTTTTGCGCGGGATTTCGAGAACAGCCCCACAAGCATCCCGAAAAAGATCGCCGCCGCAATACCGCCCGCCGACGCGATCAACCCGCCCGTCAGCACCCCGAAAAAGCCGTCCGTCGCCACCGCGTCGCGCACACCGCTTGCCAGCAGATGCCCGAAGCCGCTTAAGGGCACCGTCGCGCCCGCGCCCGCAAAGTCGACAAGCGGCTCATAAATGCCGATGCCCGACAGCACGACACCCACCACCACGAATCCGACAAGGATCCTCGCGGGTGTGAGCTTTGTCAGGTCGATGAGCAACTGCCCCAGCACACAAAGTCCGCCGCCCACCAAAAACGCTTTGAACAACATCGATACATCCATTGTCTCGTTCCTCCTTTTGTAAGACGGAGTATGCGCCGCATCAAGCGCGGATATACACCGCACTTGCGCACGACCGCCGTCTGTGCTATACTGAACGTATCCATAAAGGAGGTGCGCTTGTTATGAAGCGAGCTGTCAGTTGGCTTTTGTCCCTTTGCTTGCCCCTGTGCCTGTTTGCAGGTTGCCAAGGAGAACCCCCTCTTCCCTCTTCTGCCGACATCAAGGTGATGTCCTGGAACATTTTGAACCCGACGTGGGGCGGCGGCCCTGTGGAATTCCGCCGTGACGCGTTTGTCGAGATCGTCTGTGAGCAAATGCCCGACGTCCTCGGACTGCAAGAAGCGTCCAAGCGCTGGCACGAGGTGTTCGATCAACTTCCCGCATCCTACGAAGCGGTCAACGCGACCACCGACGGCGGCAAGGAAGCGATGACCACCCTCTTCTACAACACCGACACCCTGACCCTCATCAGCAACGGCATCGAAGATCTCGACAGCGGTTCGGACATCCGCATCGTGTCGTGGGCGATCTTGGAAGCAAACGGTACCACAGCGCGCTTCCTCGTCACCAACACCCATCCCGACGCGCGCGAAGCGACCTGCATCCCCCACACCGAACAGCACTTGAAGCTCGTCAACGCCCTCCAAAAGGAGCACGATCTGCCGCTTCTTTGCGTGGGCGATTTCAACGCCGTAGAGGACTCCACCGCCTACCGTCTGCACATCAACGACGGCTTCACCGACTGCAAATACGCCGACGGCGTCGAGGTGCTTCAGGATGTGGATTCCTATTTGATGGGCGATTACGGCGGACACGTCACCCGCGGCAAAGGCTCGCGTGATCACGTGTTCTTCAAGGGAGCGGTCACGCCCCTCACCTTCACCACCCTCACCGACGACGGTGTCAAAACCGTGTCCGACCATCTCCCCGTCGTCGCGACGGTACAAATCGGAGAATAAGCAAAAAGGACGATCCGCACAATGCGGTTCGTCCTTTTTTATCATTTTCACAACGTACCGTTACATACCGTAGGGCGGCGCCTTGGTGCCGCCGCGAGGCAAGACATAACCCCTTGTGAAAGGGGGTCGACGGCAACGCCGTCGGGGGGATTCCGCGTGAAGCGCGAGTTTGTGAAAGAATCCCTCCGTCAAAACCTGCGGTTTTGCCACCTCCCTGAAGGTGAATTGCCGCAAAGCGGCAAGAGAGGCCGGCCTGGGCCGTTGACAAGGGAGGTTTTTCTCGCTCCCCTCTATCGCGGGACGATGTGGGCATCGTCCCCTACAAGGTTGCCATTGGTTAGCGTAGGGCAGGGCTTGGTGCCGCCGCGGCGCAGGTGCATTGAAACGGAACGGCACTTGAGGCCGTCCCCCCAAGGGAACGGTCGCGCACCGCGCGACTCTTGCCCTCCCTTGTCAGGGAGGGTACGCCCCATCTCTCATATCTTTTTGTTCAATCATCATAATGAATTATACAATAATCGTAAATTGAAAACTTTTGAGATGAACAATATGGATTGGCGCATTCGTGTTCGCTACAATAAGAGCCGTATCCCTTTTTTCTGTTTTCGCATCCTACCTCGTTGCATTCGTGATAGGAGCAATAAGCAGAAGAATATCCATAATTTTTTTCTCTTGAACAATTATTTTCAGCACAAGCATGTTCGCTACAATAATGACCCCACTCGATACTACCATTATCGCAACCAATCGAATCGCATTTGTGTCGATTACAAAAACTTGATGAATATGATTTCTCGGATGTGCAACCGCTTTTAGCACAAGCATGTTCGCTACAATAGAAATTAAGATTATTGGGTAAGTTATCACACCCAACCGCAAGACAAGTTGATTTATATTCTTTATTATCTTGTGTATAATCGGGCGTGCTTACATGAGGTGTGTTATGTTCTACATTTGAAGATTTATTATCGTTCACATAATCTTCAAATGTATAATCGCTGTTATCGCTATTTATTACTATATCAGTATTTTGTGATAAATCACACCCACAATGTTCGCAAAACTTTGCGGATTCAGAAATCATTTCGTCGCAGTTTGAACAATATTTCTTTCCCTGTTCTTCGTTGCTTTTGCCACAGGAAACAAGAGAAAACAATAAACTCAAAACCAAACTAAAAGAAATAAACTTTTTCATTTAACCACCGTTTTTTCGTAACTTGAATCAAATACTTCCAATCTATAAGACTCACTTTCAGCAATGGTTGGTAAAGAAACATTAATTTGAAAATCTTTAAATCTATCTCCAAACTTTAATCTGTATTCTGCACAGTGATCGCGGTAGCTAATACACCAGTGACAGATTCAGAAACTTATTAAGAGATCTGGATATCCGACAAAGCATGGGCGGTGTTGATCATCCCACGTAGCAGGCTCCTTCGCTATTCCACACGAAATATCCGTTGGCACAACACGTCCCTCTAGTTGTAGTGGGACGTTTGCGGTTACTTGAAGGCGTTTGCATCAATCGGTGTTTGCGAGAAATTACCATTACTGACGGGATACAGTGTGTATTCGCAGGTGTATCTGCTAAAATCAAAAATCTCATCATCCATAGAATAGCTCGTTTTGCTTCCAAATAAATCCACCTTGCCATACCATGTATCACCAGACGCAAAATAAACATACAGCGATTCGGCAGGAACGCCGACGGTCACCGTATCTCCGGCGCGTACATAAAAGCTCATTCGTTCCGTTCCCGTACGAGTTTTTAATTTCACAACGCAAGAGTGACCGCTTTCTGCACGAATAGTTATTTCCGAGCCACCATACACTTCATATCCAGACAGAATCTCACCACTTCGAGGTTCTGAAACAGGAGTTAAACCGGCGTCCGCGCTCTTCTGCTCGGTTATACTACTCACAACTACAATAAGCAATAATATGACACATATTCCCACAATAAATGCCCATTTTCTTTTGGAACCTATAGTGGGCTTTTTTTCAGTTCTCGAACCCACCACCATACCCTCGTTTGCAGTATATGCAGGAATTGTTTGCGTTGATGTTTGCACTGGTCTTGTGAACCTCGTAGATTCAGTTCTACTGTCAGATTGTATCATGAAAGGACTGACATATTCTTCGGTATTTTTCTCCTTAGGTTTATACAGAGAAGCCATCTTAAACATCTTATAAAACTGCTCGCTATAAGAAAAATACCGTTTACTTCCATCGATATAACAAATCATTATATACTTAGGAGAATTGACCGCCATTTCTTTGCTAATTTCATTTAAATTCTTAAATTGAGAATCTGCATATCCTTTAAGAATTTTGCTTTCCATACTTGGAATATCGAATGTAACCGGTGTTGAATCGACATGAAGCGTAGCTGTAGATAACGCTAAGCTAACATACTTCATTTTCTCTGATGCGAAATCTCTAAGTGAATCGTAATGCCCAATTACTTTTGTGTAGTCAAAACAATAAATGCTATCAATTTGTTCTGTCATGGCAGTGTCCTTCTTTCTAATAGAATGAACTCCATTTACACTATACCATATTCGATTTCAAAAATAAAGTATAACAATCAAAACTTCTTCATGCTAGTTTGTTTTTCAATCTACCCCTCAGTCACGGCTTTGCCGTGCCAGCTCCCCTGACAAGGGGAGCCAAGGCGCACGCCGCTGCACTCATCAACGGGACAGAGACCCGCCCCCAACAACAAAAACCGAGGTGCCAATGGCACCTCGGTTTTTTAAAATCCAACTTACAGAATGAGCGATTGACCGTCCATCTCGACCGGCTTCTCGATGCCCATCACTTCGAGCATCGTCGGTGCGATGTCCGCCAAGCGTCCGCCCTCGCGGAGGGTCAGATCGCCCTTGCCCACGATGACGAACGGCACGATGTTGGTGGTGTGCGCCGTGAAGGGCGAACCGTCCTCGTTCATCATCTTGTCGGCGTTGCCGTGGTCGGCGGTAATGAGCGACACGCCGCCCATCTTCGCCGTCGCATCGACGACCATGCCGACGCAGGTGTCGACGGTCTCGACCGCCTTGACCGCCGCCTCAAACACGCCGGTGTGACCGACCATGTCGCAGTTGGCAAAGTTCAGGATGATGACGTCGTACTTGCCGCTCTCAATGCGCTTGACGCATTCTTCGGCGACTTCGGGCGCGCTCATCTCGGGTTTCAGGTCGTAGGTCGCGACCTTCGGGCTCGGGATCACGCAACGGTCCTCGCCCTCATACGGCGCTTCCAAACCGCCGTTGAAGAAGAAGGTCACATGCGCGTACTTCTCCGTCTCCGCGATGCGAAGCTGGGTCTTGCCGAGCTTCGAGAGATACTCGCCCAGCACGTTCGTCAGGTCGACGGGCGGATACGCCACTTCGCAGTTGGGCATCGTCGCGTCGTACTGCGCCATGCAGACGTACTGCACGGGGAAGCGACCGAAACGGCGCTCAAAACCGTTGAACTCGTCGTCCGTGAAGATGCGGGTCATCTGACGCGCACGGTCGGGGCGGAAGTTGAGGAACACGACGGTGTCGCCTTCCTGCACACGACCGTCCTTCGCCGTCACGCAGGGGAGGATGAACTCGTCGGTGACGTCGTTTGCATAACTGCGCTCCATGCACTCTTTCCAGTTTTCGGCGGTCTCGCCCTCGCCGTAGACGAACGCGGCGTACGCCTTTTCTTCGCGATCCCAGTTGCTGTCGCGGTCCATCGCGTAGTAACGACCGACCACCGTCGCAATGGTGCCGAGCTCGATCTCATCGAGCTTGTCCTGCACGTTTTGCAGGAAACGCATGCCGTCCTTCGGGTCGGTATCGCGACCGTCGGTGATGGCGTGGACGTACACCTTCTTCGCGCCCATGGCCTTGGCCATATCGAGCAGACCGAAGAGATGCTCCTCGTGGCTGTGCACGCCGCCGTCGCCCATCAGACCCATGAAGTGGATCGCCTTGTCGGCATCGATCGCCGCTTTCATGTTCTTGACGAGCACGGGGTTTTGACGCATGGTGCCGTCGAGGATGGACTTGGTGATGAGGGTGAGCTGTTGATACACCACGCGACCGGCACCGATGTTGGTGTGACCGACCTCGCTGTTGCCCATCTGACCGTCCGGCAGACCCACGTCCATGCCCGACGCGCCGATGGTGGTGTAGGGATTGTTCTTAAAGATCTCGTCCAAACGAGGCGTGCTTGCCGCTTCGATGGCGTTGCCTTTGGCGCCGGGATTGACACCGAAGCCGTCCATAATGATCAGGGTAACGGGAGTTTTCATAAACGCACGTTCCGTCCTTTCGTGAATTGGTAAATCCTTATTTCGCCGCCGCCACGATGGTCGCAAAATCGGGAGCCTTCAAAGAAGCGCCGCCGATGAGACCGCCGTCGACATCCGACTGCGCGAGCAGCTCCGCCGCGTTGCCGGCATTCATCGAGCCGCCGTATTGGATGGTGGTCGCCGCCGCCACCGCGTCGTTGTACAGCGCCGCGATGACCTTGCGGATGTCCGCGCACACTTCGTTGGCTTGCTCGGCGGTCGCGGTGCGACCGGTGCCGATCGCCCACACCGGCTCGTAAGCGATGATGATGCGGCTCATCTCGTCCGCCGACACGCCCTGAAGCGCGATCTTCGTCTGCATCGCGCACACTTCGGCGGTGATGCCCTGCTCACGCTGCTCGAGGTACTCGCCCACGCAGAGGATGACGGTCAGACCCGCGTCGAGCGCCGCGCGCACGCGCTGGTTGACGGTCACGTCGGTCTCGCCGAAGTATTGACGGCGCTCGGAGTGACCGATGATGACGTAGCCGACGCCCATCTCTTTGAGCATCTCGGCGGAGATCTCCGCGGTGAACGCACCGCTCTTCGCCCAGTGGCAGTTTTGCGCCGCGACACCGATGTTGGTGCCGGCGGTCGCCTCAAGCGCCACCTGCAGATCGACAAACGGCACACCCACGATCACGTCGCAGGTCGCGTCCTTCACGAGGGGCTTGATCTCCTCGATGAGCGCCTTCGCCTCGGACGGCGTCTTGTTCATTTTCCAGTTACCGGCAATAACATACTTACCCATAGTGTTTTTCTCCTTTAATGATGATAGTAGATGAGGTTACAGAACCAAAGGCGGCTGACAGATGCCGGCCGCCTTTGGAGAGCTTAACAGACTTATTTCTCGTTGAGGCAGGCAATGCCCGGGAGCTCCTTGCCCTCGAGGAATTCGAGGGACGCGCCGCCGCCCGTGGAGATGTGGGTCATCTTGTCGCCGTAGCCCAGCGTGTTGACCGCCGCCGCCGAGTCGCCGCCGCCGATCACGGTGACCGCGTCGGTCTCCGCAAGCGCCTTCGCCACCGCGATGGTGCCCTTGGCGAGGATCGGGTTCTCGAACACGCCCATCGGGCCGTTCCAGACAACCGTCTTCGCGTTCTTGACTTCCTCGGCGAAGAGTTCCGCCGACTTGGTGCCGATGTCGAGACCCATCTTGTCCGCGGGGATGGAATCCACGTTCACGACTTCCACGTCGATGGGAGCGTCGATCGGATTCGGGAATTCCGCAGCGATGGTGCAGTCGATCGGGAGCAGGATCTTAACGCCCTTCTCCTCCGCTTTCGCGAGCATCTCGCGGCAGTAGTCGATCTTGGTCTCGTCGATGAGCGAGGTACCCACACCGTAGCCCTTCGCCGCATTGAAGGTGTACGCCATGCCGCCGCCGATGATCAGCGTGTCGGCCTTCGCGAGCAGGTTCTCGATGACGGGGAGCTTGGAGTCGACCTTCGCGCCGCCGAGGATGCAAACAAACGGACGGACGGGGTTCTCCACCGCGTCGCCGAGGTACTTGAGTTCTTTGCCGATGAGGTAGCCGGCAACGGCTTCCTTCACGTGGGACACGACGCCCACCGTCGAGCAGTGCGCGCGGTGCGCGGTGCCGAACGCGTCGTTGACGAAGATGTCCGCCAAGGAACCGAGCTCCGCCGAGAAGGCTTCGCCGTTCTTGGTCTCTTCCGCACGATAACGGGTGTTCTGGAGAAGCACGACGTCGCCGTCCTTCATCGCGGCCACCGCCGCCTTCGCGTTCTCGCCGACAACGTTGTCGTCCGCCGCGAACACGACTTCCTGACCGAGCTTCTCGGACAGCGCCACCGCCACGGGAGCGAGGGACAGCTCGGGCTTCGGCTCACCCTTCGGCTTACCGAGGTGCGAGCAAAGGATCACGCGACCGCCATCGGCGATCAGCTTTTTGATGGTGGGGAGCGCCGCGTTGATGCGGTTCTCATCGGTGATGACGCCGTTCTTGAGCGGCACGTTGAAATCACAACGGACCAGCACGTTTTGGCCCTTCACATTGATATCGTCCACAGTCTTTTTGTTCAAAGCGTTCATTGACATGACATCCTTTCTTTTTGTGAAAATAAAGACAATGTCTCAATTCCTTATTGTAGTATACTTTCCCCCGTTTTGCAAGACCTTACGCACCGTTTTTCAGAAAATTTTTCCTCTTTTTCCGCCCCCTTTGACAATTTGAAGAACCTGTGATACTATGGAGCATATCTTGAAACGCAGGAGGCTCTCGCATCATGGAGGAGCAAGACGTTACTCTCGGCGCCTGGTTGCAGGCCATTCAATCGACGGAGACATCCGCATGGGACGCGTTGCCGTCGCTCGAACTGTATATGGATCAGGTCATCACGCTCATCAACCGCGAGATCGATCTGTTTTTGACCGACAAGGATCGCGGCATCACCCCGAGCATGATCAACAACTACGTCAAGGCCGGTGCGCTTCCGCGCCCCGAGCAAAAAAAATACAACCGTGAGCATTTGGCGATCCTCTCGCTCATCTGTATGCTCAAGGCGGAGTTTTCCATTCAGGAGATCCGCGACCTGATCGGCGTGCTGAGCGAGAACATCGAAACCAAAACGCTCTACGAGGAGGTCACGCGTTCCCACGCCGCCTACCTCAAGGACAGCGCCGCGCGCGTCGGCGATGCCGACACCATGAGCGATGCCGGTCGGTGCCGTCTGGCGATCGAGCTGGCTGTCGAAGCCAACGCCAAACGCCTGATCGCCGCCAAGCTCCTGTCCTCCGTCTCCCTCCCCGACGAGAAAGACAAGGACAAGAAAAAGAAAAAAGACGAAGCGTAAAAAACGGACGAGCGAATGCTCGTCCGTTTTTTTACGCACCCCATTGCTTGACGTAGGGGCGCACCTCTGCGTGCGCCCGTTTTGTTGGCAACACGGGAGGGCACAGAGACCCTCCCCTACGAAACATACATCAGATGACGTAGGGCGGTGCCTTGGTGCCGCCGCATTCCCCACAAAAAAACGAGGTGCAGAATGCACCTCGTTTTTTTATCATTCCGTCGCGCAACGCGCGACTCCTTCATTCTTCATTCTTCACTTTTCATTCTTCATTGCCCTTCTTCACTGCCCGCAAGTCCTTCTTTGAACGCCGCGAGGGACGCGCCGCGCGCTTCGTCCATAGCGAGGTAGTTGACCACGTAGTTCTTGTTGTTGATCGTGGTGTAGTCGTTGACGTTGAA
>JAFQFZ010000028.1 GCA_017398425.1 Clostridia bacterium
ATAAATCCGCGCCCTACGCGTCGGGGCGCACCTCTGCGTGCGCCCGTGAACTTCCATCACGGGAGGGCGCGGAGGCCCTCCCCTACGAAACATGTATCGGATACTATAGGGCGGCGCCTTGGTGCCGCCGCGTTTTCGCACGAAAACTCCCTCCGTCTTTCGGCTTCGCCGAAATCCACCTCCCTCAATGAGGGAGGCAAGGCGCACGCCGCCGCATTCCCCACAAAAACCCGAGGTGCAACGCACCTCGGGTTTTTCATTTCGTCGGCGAAGCCGACTCCTTCATTCTTCACTCTTCACTTTTCATTCTTCCTTGCCCTTACAGCACATAGCTTCCGTCGCGGGGGAGACCGATCTTTTGCATCACAGCCTCTTCATGCTCGCGCATACGCACGGCCGGCAGACCGCCGTCGACGTGGTCGTAGCCGAGCAGGTGGAGCATCGAATGTACCACAAGATACCCGACCTCACGCTGGAAGGAATGCTCATATTGCTCCGCCTGCTCCTGCGCGCGCTCAATGGAGATCACGATGTCGCCGAGCATATACGCACCCGTTTCGGGATGACGATCGTAGACACCGTTCTCCCCGAGCGGGAACGAGAGCACGTCCGTCGCGCGGTCGATGTCACGATGCTCGCGGTTGAGTTCCCGGATCTGCGCGTTGTCGACGATGGAAATGTCCACCATTGCGGGCTCACCGAAATGCTCGTTTTCGAGCACCGCCGTACAGCAACGACGCATCAGCATCCGCATACCCGTCGGGACCTTGATCGCTTTCTGTTTATTTTCAATAACTACCTTTACCTTTGCCATGCGGCACTCGCTTCCTTTCCTCCGCTTGGTTTTTGGACTTTTCGTAGCGTTCATACGCTTCGATGATGCGTTGCACCAATTGATGGCGCACCACATCTTTTTGGCTGAATTCGCAAATGGCGATATCCTCCACGTTTTTGAGGATCCGCAAAATTTCCTTGAGACCGCTCTTGCGTCCGTCGGGCAGGTCGATCTGTGTGACGTCGCCCGTCACGACCATCTTCGAATTGAAGCCGAGACGCGTCAAAAACATCTTCATCTGCTCGGGGGTGGTGTTTTGCGCTTCGTCCAGGATGATGAAGCTGTCGTCGAGGGTGCGTCCGCGCATATACGCGAGCGGTGCGATCTCGATGTTGCCGCGCTCGAGGTATTTTTGATAGGTTTCCGCACCGAGCATTTCGAACAACGCGTCGTACAGCGGTCGCAGATAGGGGTCGACCTTCGACTGCAGATCGCCCGGCAGGAAGCCGAGCTTTTCACCCGCTTCAACGGCGGGGCGCGTCAGGATGATGCGGTTGACCTCCTTGGCACGAAACGCCTTGACCGCCATCGCGACGGCCAGATACGTCTTGCCGGTACCGGCGGGACCGACGCCCACCGTCACCGTGTTTTGGCGGATCGCCTCGACGTATGCCTTTTGTCCGAGGGTTTTGGGTTTGACGGGGCTGCCCTTGGCGGTGACGGCAATGCTGTCCGAGGAGAGCTTCGGGAGCTGTTCCTCGCCGTCCTCGTCCACCAACATCATCACGTAGCGCACGTTTTGTTCGCCCGGCTGTTCGCCGCGGTTGATGAGCTGCAGGAGACCGTTGATGGCGCGCACCGCCTTGTCCACCGCTTCCACGTCACCGCTGATGCGGATGTCCGACCCGCGGTTGAGAACGTCAACACGATAATGCTCTTCGATCAGCTTCATGTTTTCATCAAAGCTGCCGAACAGCGCCACCGCGTGTTCCATGCGGTCGACACCGATGTATTGTTCCGCCAAAAAAACGCCCTCCTTTTACACCGTGAGATAGATTTCCTCAGTATTATACCAGTTGATATATAGAAATGCAATCATTTTTTGTATCAATTTCATTAAATTTTTATATGTTCACGTGAAAATTTTGCTTTTTATTGACAAAATATCATAAAAGTAGTATGATATACTGCATAGTGAGTATACGGGAAAGTTTGCTTTGGGAAGGAGAGTCCGCGTTGAAGTCCCTGGATCCTGTTGTCAAAAAAGAAACGATCTACATCGCCGCCTGGGTGCTGATCCTGTGCACGCTGATGAACGCGGTGTTCCTCGTGCTCAAGCAGTGGAACCTGCCCGTTCTGTTCGGCACGTTGCTCGGCGGCGGCACGGCAGTGCTCAACTTCCTGCTCATGGGTCTGACGGTGCAAAGCGCCGTCACCAAAGAAGAAAAGGAAGCCAAGACGCTCATCAAAACGTCGCAATCGCTTCGCCTGGTGATGCAGCTGGTCGCCGTCGTCATCGCCGCGGCGATCCCCGCGGCATTCAACCTGTGGGCGGCGCTGATCCCGCTTCTGTTTCCGCGCGTGGCGATGCTGATTCGCCCGCTGTTCAAGAAAAACGACTGATGTGTTCGTTCCCCGTAAAGGAGGGGTGCTTATGACCGCCAAACGCAACAGCAAGCTCGTCGACATACTGCTCATCGCGATGATGATCCTGCCGATCGTGCTGTGTATTCTGTTGCAGATCCTGTTCAAACCCGCATCCGAGGGCATCAACGTGGAGGGTGCGTACATCTACTTCACCATCCCGATGCCGATCCAAGATCTGCCCATCACCGAATCGCAGGTCAACTCATGGGCGGTGATGATCGCCATCCTCGGCTTGTGCCTCTTCCTCACGCGTCGCCTCCGCACGAAGGACGTGTCCGTTCGTCAGCACGTGGCGGAGTGGATGGTGGAAAAGGTCGAAGGACTGGTCGGTGAAAACATGGATCCGCACTTCAAGAGCTTCGGCCCGTTCATCGCGGCGATCCTCGGTCTGTCGGCGTTTTCGAGTTTGCTGTCGCTGTTCGGACTGTATCCGCCGACCTCCGATCTCAACGTGGTCGCGGGCTGGGCGATCCTGGTGTTCGCCTTAATTACCTACAATAAGTTTAAGTGCGGTCCTGTCTACTATCTCAAGAGCATGACCAAACCGGTGGCGGCGCTCACCCCCATCAACCTCATCAGCGAATTCGCGACCCCCATCTCGATGGCGTTCCGTCACTACGGCAACGTGCTGTCGGGCACCGTCATTTCGGTGCTGGTGGCGGCGGGTCTCGGGGGATTGTCGGCGGCGGTGCTGTCGTTCCTGCCCGATGCGCTCTCGTCCATTCCGCTGTTGCGCATCGGCATCCCGGCCGTTCTGTCCATCTACTTTGATGTGTTCAGCGGCTGTCTGCAAGCCTTCATCTTCGCCATGCTGACGATGATGTATGTATCCGGAGGATTCCCGGGAGAGGACTACTACGCTCGACGGGATAAAATAAAAGCAAAGAAACAAAACGGAGGTAACTGATTATGGAACTGGCTATTGGTATTATTTTGGGTTGCTGTGCGCTGGGCGCAGGTTTGGCGATGATCGCGGGTATCGGCCCGGGTATCGGCGAAGGCAACGCCGTTGCGAAGGCGTGCGAAGCGATCGCGCGTCAGCCCGAAAGCAAAGGCTCCGTCACCAGCACCATGCTGATGGGTTGCGCCGTCGCGGAGACGACCGGTCTGTATGCGCTGGTTATCGCGATCCTGCTCATCTTCGTGGCGCCCAATATGTTCGTGGGCATTCTGCAGAGCGCGTTGGCGGTCTGATCATCTGAAACGACATTCGGAGTGAAACGTTATGCAAGTACAATCGCTTGATGTGATCTCGGTAAACATTTGGCATATCGTGATTTCTTTGGCGAACCTCGTGCTGTTGTTCTTGTTGGTCAAGAAGTTCCTCTACAAGCCCGTGTTGAAGGTGATGGAAGCGCGTCGTCGTGAGATCCAAGAGGGCTACGATGCCGCCGATGCCGCGCAAGCGGAAGCGGACGCCAACAAAGCGCATTGGGACGAGAAGATGCTTTCGGCACAGGAGAAGGCGGACGCCATGATCCAGGACGCCGCCGACACCGCCAAGCTCCGCTCGAACAAGATCCTGGCCGATGCCAAGGATCGCGCGGACAGCATCGTCGCCGAAGCACAGACGCAAGCCGCTCTCGAGCGCAAAAACGCCGAAGCGGGCATCCGCAGAGAAATCGCGGTCGTGTCGACCGAAATTGCCGAAAAAATGCTGGAGCGAGAGATCAACGACGACGATCATCGTCAGCTGATCGACTCCTTCCTCGAAAAAATAGGTGACGCCAATGACTGAACTCGCTAAGGAATACGGCACCGCCTTGTTCCTCCTTGCAAGCGAGGAACAAACCGTCGAAGCGTGTGCCGCGTCGCTCGCCACGGTGGAAGAGGCGTTTCAAAGCAACCCCGACTACGTCGCGTTGCTCAGCGCGCCCTCCATCCCGAAACAAGAGAGACTCGCACTCCTCGACGAGGCGTTTGGGAGCATTGTGCCGTCGGCGCTGTCGTTTGTCAAATTGCTGTGCGAAAAGGGGCGGCTGTCCTTCTTTTCGGAATGCAAGGAGGAATTTGACGCGCTCCTCGCCGCATCCCGCCGCCTTGTGACCGCGAAGGTCACCTCCGCCGTGCCGCTCACCGACGCGCAAAAGCAAGCACTTATCGACAAATTGCAGGCGATGGACGGTCGCACCGTCACCGCCGACTATCATTTGGACGCGTCGCTGCTCGGCGGTGTGGTGGTCGAATTGGACGACCGCATCCTCGACGGCAGTCTGAAACAGCAAATCCGTAAGTTAAAGGAAGTGATCGATTCATGAGTACGCATCCCGAAGAGATCAGCAACATCATAAAAGAACAAATCAAAAACTACCATGCGCGCATGGAGATGCAAGAGACCGGTACCGTCATTCTGGTCGGTGACGGCATCGCGCGTGTGTACGGTTTACGCAACTGTATGTCCAGCGAGCTGCTCGAGTTTGAAGACGGCAGCTTCGGCATGGCACAAAACCTCGAGGACGAGACCGTCTCGGTCGCCGTGCTCTCCGACCGCAACAACATCCGCGAAGGCACCACGGTGCGTCGTACGGGTAAGGTGCTGTCCGTTCCCGTCGGCGAGGAGCTGCTCGGACGCGTCGTGAACGCGCTGGGTGAGCCGATCGACGGCAAGGGCCCCATCTCCTACGCCGCGACTCGTCCGCTTGAGTCGGAGGCTCCCGGCATCATCGAGCGCAAGAGCGTGTCGGTGCCGTTGCAGACGGGCATCAAGGCGATCGACAGTATGATCCCGATCGGTCGCGGTCAGCGCGAGCTGATCATCGGTGACCGCCAGACGGGTAAGACCGAGATCGTGCTCGACACCATCATCAACCAAAAGAACACCGACGTCATCTGCATCTACGTGGCGATCGGTCAAAAGAACACCTCCGTGGTGCAGCTGGCCAACGAGCTGTCCCGCGCAGGTGCCATGCCCTACACCATCATCGTGTCCGCCTCCGCTTCGGAAAGCGCGCCGTTGCAATACATCGCGCCCTATGCGGGTTGCGCGATGGCGGAATACTTCCGCGAGCAGGGCAAGGACGTGCTCATTGTGTACGATGACCTGTCCAAACACGCGGTGGCGTACCGTGCGCTGTCGCTTCTCATCCGTCGTCCCCCCGGTCGCGAAGCGTACCCCGGCGACGTGTTCTATCTCCATTCGCGCTTGCTCGAACGCGCGGCGTGTGTCGCCCCCGAATACGGCGGCGGCTCCATCACGGCACTCCCCATCATCGAGACACAGGCGGGTGACGTGTCAGCGTATATCCCGACGAACGTCATCTCCATCACCGACGGTCAGATCTTCCTTGAGACCGAGCTGTTCCACGCCGGCATCATGCCTGCGATCAACCCCGGCATCTCGGTCAGCCGCGTGGGCGGTTCCGCTCAGCTCAAGGCGATGAAGAAGGTGTCGGGCGAGCTCAAGCTCCTGTACGCGCAGTACCGCGAGTTGCAGTCCTTTGCCCAGTTCGGCAGTGACCTCGACGCGGACACCAAGGCGCGCCTCGCTCTCGGCGAGCGCATCGTGGCGGTGCTCAAGCAAAACCGCAACGCGCCCGTGCGCGTCGGTTGCCAGGTCGCCATCGTCTACGCCGTCATTCACGGCTTCCTCAACGACGTGGCGGTCCGCGACGTCCCCGCCTACGAACAGCGTTTGTACGAGCGCTTGGAAAACACCCAAAGCGCGTTGCTTGAGCGCTTTGAATCGTGCTACTTTGAGCCCGAAGATGTGGCACTTCTGGAAGACACCCTGAAAGCCATGCAGAGGTGAGACTATGGGAGCGAACACAAAACAACTTCGCAATCGCATCAAAAGCGTCTCTTCGACCTTGCAGTTGACCAAGGCGATGGGTCTGGTGGCATCCTCCAAGATCCGCCGCGCCAATGAAGCGATGACCAAGGGACGGCAATACGCCGATGCCGTGTGTCAGGCGATGACCATGCTGACCGCTTCCTCGGAATGTCAGAAAAGCCCCTACCTCCAAGCGCGCGACGGCGACCGTGTGCGCCTTGTGGTCATTGCGGGCGATCGCGGTCTGGCGGGCGGCTACAACGCGAACATTTTCCGTCTTCTCGCCGCCTTGCCGAAAGCGGAATATATCCCCATCGGCAAGCGCGCGTGTGAGCGGTTCGGCAAACCCATCGTTTCGTCGGAGGATTTTTCCGCCGCGGACGCGCGCTCACTGTCCAAAACGCTGTGCGAGGATTTTGCAAACGGCGACTACGATCGCCTTGGGATCGTTTGCACCGACTATCAGTCGATGCTGACGCAGACAGCGGTCGTGAAATGGGTGTTGCCGTTTGAACGTCCCGACGATGCGCCGGATCTGGCGGGCATCGTCTTTGAGCCGGACGAGCAAACGATCCTCCCCGTAGCGGTGCTTGAGTACGTTTCGGGGTTGCTGACGGCGGCGGTGCGCGAGAGCTTTGCGTCCGAAGTCGCGGCACGTCGCATGGCGATGGATTCCGCCGGCAAGAATGCCACGCAAATGATCGACGAGCTGACGCTCGAATACAACCGCGCGCGCCAAGGCGCGATCACGCAGGAAATTACCGAAATCGTGGCCGGCAGCGGCGAATGAGCCGCCGTTTCGGCAAAAGGAGATGACGACCATTGAATACGACGCATATCGGAACCGTTTCTCAGGTTATGGGTCCCGTCGTTGACGTGCGTTTCAACGAGGGCGAGCTTCCCTCCATTCTCAATGCGCTGACCATGCCCATCGGCGAGCATACGCTCACCGTCGAGGTGGCACAGCACATCGGCAACAACACCGCCCGTTGCATCGCGATGGCTTCGACCGACGGCTTGACCCGCGGTACCAAAGTCACCGATACCGGCAAAGCCATCAGCGTGCCGGTCGGTCGCGAGACGCTCGGACGTATTTTCAACGTGCTCGGAGAACCGGTGGACAACAAGCCCGCTCCCGAGACCGAGGAGCGCTGGAACATCCATCGCCCCGCTCCGTCCTACGACGAGCTCGCTACCTCGCGCGAGATCTTCGAGACCGGCATCAAAGTCGTCGACCTGATCTGCCCCTATTCCAAGGGCGGTAAGATCGGCCTCTTCGGAGGCGCCGGCGTCGGCAAGACGGTGCTTATCATGGAATTGATCAACAACATCGCCAAGCAACACGGCGGTTTGTCGGTGTTCACGGGTGTCGGCGAACGCACCCGTGAGGGCAACGACCTCTATTGCGAAATGACCGAGTCGGGAGTTCTGGCAAACACCTCGCTCGTCTACGGTCAGATGAACGAGCCGCCCGGAGCGCGTATGCGCGTGGCGTTGTCGGGTCTGACAATGGCGGAATACTTCCGCGACCAAGAAGGTCAGGACGTTCTGCTGTTCATCGACAACATTTTCCGCTTCACGCAAGCGGGTTCCGAAGTGTCCGCTCTGCTCGGACGTATGCCCTCGGCGGTCGGTTATCAGCCGACGCTCGCCAACGAGATGGGCGCTCTGCAAGAACGCATCACCTCGACCAAGAAAGGCTCCATCACCTCCATCCAGGCGGTCTACGTCCCCGCGGACGACCTCACCGACCCCGCGCCGGCAACCACCTTTGCCCACCTCGATGCGACGACCGTTCTGTCGCGTAACATCGCGTCGCAGGGCATCTATCCCGCCGTTGATCCGCTCGAGTCCACCAGCCGCATCCTCTCTCCCGACGTGCTCGGCGAGGAGCATTATACGGTGGCGCGCGAGGTGCAACGCATCCTGCAACGCTATCAGGAGCTCATGGACATCATCGCCATCATGGGTATGGACGAGCTGTCCGACGAAGACAAGACGCTCGTGCAACGCGCGCGTAAGATCCAGCGCTTCCTGTCTCAGCCGTTCTTTGTTTCGGAGAAGTTCACGGGCATCGAAGGCACCTACGTGCCGCTCGCGGAAACCATCCGCGGCTTTAAGGAGATCATCGAAGGCAAGCACGACGACCTGCCCGAATCCGCGTTCCTCTTTGTCGGCACGATCGACGAGGCGGTGGAAAAGGCGAAGAGGATGGCGTGATGAAAGAGTTTACGTTTCTGCTCTCCTCCCCCGACGGCGAGCTGTTTCGCGGCGAGGTGACGATGATCTCGCTTCGCGGCACGGAAGGCAGTCTGGCGATCATGGCGGGACACATCCCGTTTTTGACGGCGGTCGTTCCCTGCGACTGCACGATCACCCTCGAAAACGGCACCGAGAAGGTCGCCGAGCTCGACGGCGGTCTTTTGACCGTCAGCGGCACGGAAGCGACGTTGCTCTCCTCGGGCGTCAAATGGAAAGAATAAAAGTAAAAAGCGAGGTGCAAAAGACACCTCGCTTTTTTTGCGTCGAACCACGAACCAAGCCCGATTCCCCGTTGTCGTGCATCCGCACGACCGCATCCGCAACGGATGCGCGGGACGATGTAGGCATCGTCCCCTACAATCCCATCGTAGGGGCGGCAAGAAGGTGAATTGTCCCAAAGGGACAAGAGAGGCCACCCTGGGGTGTCTGCCGCCCGTATAAAATCCGTCGTGCATCGCGCGACAGCGAATGTGGCGGGATGATCACGGCGCGGATAAATCCGCGCCCTACGCGTAGGGCAACGCTTGGTGCCGCCGCGTTTCCGCAAGGGAACGGTCGCGCCCCGCGCGACAGCGAAAACGGCGGGAGTAAACCCCCGCCCTACGAGGTTATCACGATCAAAAAAAGACGATCCTTACGGATCGTCCTTTTTGCTGTATACATTAGAGATAATCGCTGAGGTCACCGAGATAATCGCCGTAATAGCTCATATCGAAATCGTCAAGATAATCGCTGTAATCGCTCATGTCGAAATCGTCAAGATAATCGTTGTAATCGCTCATGTCGAAATCATTGAGATAGTCGTTGTAGTAATCGTTGTTGTAGATATCATCGAGCAGATCTCCGTAGAGTCCGCCGCTGTTGCTCGGCTTGCCGCTGTTCCACGGTTGCCAGATCAACAGCACGACCAGCACGATCACCAACACGCCGACGAGAACGCCGAGCGTGATCCACAGTCCCTTCTTAGACTTCTTTTGCGGGGCAACGGGAGCCGCATAGGGCGGTTGCGGGGCAACGGGAGCCGCCGCAGGTGCCGTATAGGTCGCCTGCTCGGGCGGGGTCGGTTGCGCCATCGGTTGGTTGTCCGCGCCGCACATCGGGCAAAAACGACCGTCATCCAATGACGCGCCGCACTTAGTACAAAATGCCATGATATACAACTCCTTTATGTTTTGACTTGCTCCCTACGGGCGTGTCCGAGGACACGCCCGTAAGCAGTAGGTTTGTTCATATGCCGAGCGCTTTTTGGAGCATTTGACGCACGTCGGTGGTATTTCTGGTGCCGTCGCCGTTGAAGTCGCACGCCGCGATTTGTTGCGCGGTGTACTGCTTATCGGTGATGTTCAGCACATAGAGCAGGGTCATACGCGCGTCCACCGAGGTGACGGAACCGTCCATGTTGACGTCGCCCGGGGTGTAGGGAGGCTCTTCGTAGCCGTTATCCAGCGGCGCGGTGCCGAAGTACAGGTAGCTGATCTGCGCGTTATGCGAACCTGCGGTGTACACCGTCAGCTGGTTGATGACCCATTGCGTCGCGGACGCATCTTTGAGCAGGTTGCGCATATCGATGCAACCCGTCACACTGCCCTGGAAATACTGGCTGGCGTTGGAGCCCGAGTAAGCATCCCAGTTGGCGATGTCTTTGTTCATCGCCGCGCCGCCCCAGTTTGCATCGAGGAAGCTGAACCACGGTGCGGTAGTGCTGTCGTTGTAGAAGCCGAGCGTGCACTTCGAATCCGCCGGTTGCACGATCGAATAATACAGATACGGAGTCTTCGCCAGATCCACCGTCAGGCGCATCTTCTGATCGCCGAACGTGGTGCTGCCCGCCGTGAAGACATCATGCTTGTCGATGCCGCTTGCCGCGAGGACGTCCACCTTCTTGCCGACGTTCGGACCGTTGGCGGCGGCATGCGTCATGTAGGGAGAAGCGGGCGTTGCACCTTCCGCGAAGTTCGCTTTGGTGTAGTCGAATTCATGCTCGCAGTAGGGCGTGATCTTGATGTAGTTGATGGTCACGGCGTTGGAGCCGATCGCACCGACCGACCACACGCGAATGCCGTCGATGACCACGGTTGCTTCGCCGGCAAAGCTGGCGATCTCGTTCATCGGGATCTTCATCTTGTAGGTGCCGGGTTTCATGTCCTCGCCGTTGAGCTTGTCGGTGAGGTCCGCCGAGATGGATTTCCACTCGCCGTTGATGTTCATCAGGATGTTCGCGTGACCGGCGAGGGTCATGTCGACTTCCAGTTGATACTTATCCAAACGGATGCGGCGATCGTTGGTGAATTGATAGGTCGAGCAAGCCCACTGACCGTCGGTGTTGGTGACGACGGTGGCGTTGCCATTATACTTGACCTCCACGTTGTTGCCGACCCACGCGCCGATGTCGCTGGGGAGCACACTGCCGGCCGGTTGTTTCCAGGAAACGAGTTCCAGACCCTTGAGCGCATTTTCCAGACGGTGCTTGGCAAGGTTGATCTCGGGTTGCGAAAGACCCGACGTGCTCATCGCCGTGTTCGCCTTAGAAAGCGCAGACGAGAGCGTCGACCACGAAGCGGAGGTGTACATCGACTTGGTCAGACCTTGCGCCTGTTTGATGGTCTCGCCGAGGTAATAGGTGCTTGCCGAGGTCGATTTACCGGTGAGAAGCTCGAGGTGATAATAGGTGTTCCAGGACGGAACCGCACCGACCGAGAGGATCGTCAGACCCGACACCGAGAACGGCGCCGTGGGATCCACGCCGAAGCTGCGGAACGCTTCGCTGACGTCATAGACGTTTTTGAAGGTGCCGTAGAAGTTGTCGCCCGACTTGTTGTAGAACGAATCCACGATGCCTTCGTTGAGGCGGACGTTGGTGGTGACACCGTCCTGCGTGACCGCTATGCTGATCGCCCAACCGGTCGTCGCCTTCATATCCAGTTTCATATACACGCCGCCGTACGGCTTCACGCTGTAGGAATTGTTCGAGCCTTTATACGCGATGCCCGGCCAGTTGTGCGTCGAAGCGGAGGAACGCTTGATGCGCAGGCCGCCCGACGAGGTTTGCTCGGCGGTGATGAAGCTCTTCGCATCGGTCAGCGCCACGCCCATCGCGTTGCACTTCCAGTTGCTCATGGTCATCGAATACTTCGCCACCGACGTGAGGTTGTTGATGTCGTTGTACGGGACATAGGTCTTCGTGAGAGCGCCGAGCGCTTCGCTGAGCGCAAAGTAAGCGTGACCCACCGCGATCGCATCCGCACGGTCGACATACTTCGCACGGTTCTTGGCGATTTTGAGCGCCTTGACCGTCGCGTCGGTCATGCCGTCGGTGGAGGCGGTATCCGCCTTCGCGATGAGCGCATCCAGCGCCTCGGAATCGACCGACTTCTGATCGTCGCCGCCCGGAGCCGCCGAACCGAAGAAGAGATAGTTCATCTGCACCTTAACGCGATCGGGGTTGTAGAAATTGACCTGTTCCACTTCCCACGTCATGTTGCTCGGATCTTTGAGATACTGACGCATATCGATGCAACCGGTCATGCTCGTGGTGAAATATTGCGTGCCGCCCGCATTGTTCCAGTTGTCGGCACCCGTGTTCATCACGCCGCCGCCCTTGCTCGCGTCGAGGAAAGCGATCCACGGCACGTTCACGTTGTTGTTGATCAGCGCGAAGGTGAAACGGGACGACGCCTTTTGACCGAACGAATAGTAGAGATACGGCGTCTTGTTGAGATCCACCTTCAGGCTGAGGGCGTTGTCGCCGTAGTTGATGTTTTCATAGATGAACGCGTTGTCGTTAAGCCACACCGAGCCAAGGACATTCACCTTCTCCTCCACGACGGGCGCATCCACGCTCGCATGAGCCGACGCGGGATCCGCGGGAGTTGCGGGATCGCCGAAGGCGGAGCCGAGCGCATCGATGGGCTCCGAGCCGAAGAACAGATAGGACATCACGACGTTCGTTTGGTTGGCGTTGTAGACGTTGAGCTGTTCCACGATCCACTCGTTCGAGTCGGTCGTGCGCAGGGTGCGCATATCGATGCAACCCGTCATGCTGGTCGTGAAATACTGGTTGCCGTTGCCTGCATAGGAATCCCAGTTCTCCGCACCCTTGTTCATCGTCGCGCCGCCCTTGGTGGCATCGAGGAAGGTCAGCCACGGTGCGTTGGCGGTGTCGTTGACAAACGCGAAGGTCGTCTTCGAACCCTCGGGAGCCGCGAACGAATAGTAGAGATACGGGGTCTTCGAGAGATCCACCGTCAGATCGAGCGCATATTCGCCGAAGTTCATCGTGCGACCGTTCAGCACGGGATGTTTGCCGAGTCCGCACGCCTGAAGCACATCGACCTTGAACGCCACGTTCGGCGCGGTCACGGCGTTGTGCTGATACTGCGGCTCAGAGGGAGTCGCCGCCTGACCGTACATGGTGGTGGGCCAGGGAGTCGCGTCGGTCTTGGCGGGAGCCGCCGGCACGGAGGCATAGGTGATCGCGGAGTAGACACCCGCATTGCGCGTGATGCGATCGACATCGGTCGCGCTCGTGGACGAGCCGACGATCGCCGCCGAGAAGCGCGAGGTCGACATCGTGCGATCAGGGGTGCCGCAGTCGAGATCGATGGAATACATTTCGCTCTCGCCGTAGGGGTTGTAGCGCCCCGTCACCGGCGAATAGGTGATGCTCGAGAGGGTGTCACCCTCCACCGTCATCAGGCGGATGTAACCGTCACCGCAGCAAGAATCCACCTTGCCGATCCAGTGCTCGTTGGCGTAGAAATCGGGATCCTCCGCTTCGACGAACTGATAGTCCGCGAGCACTTCGTAGACCTTGCGGCCGTCCGCCGCCGTCACTTCGCGGCAAACCGAGCCGTCGTCGTGACCGCAGAGGACCATCTTGACATTCGCATTGGGGCTGACGATCGAATCAAAGATCAGTTGACCGCGGTTTTTGTAGTTGGCGTCCAGCGCCTCCAGATATTGGTGCGTCGCGACGATCGCCGTGCGGTGCGGATAGGTTTTCAGCACCTCGTTCGCCCACGCGATCGTCTCGTCGGTCGCTTCGACACCGTAGCCGAGGAACAGCACCAGGAAATCGACGTTGCCGATGGTGATCAGATCGTAGTGGGACGCGTTGTTGTTGAGACTGCCGCCGTACCAACGCTCGTTCTCATAGCGCGACGCGGGGAACGTCTCCCAGAAGCGATCGTAGTTGGCGGTGGTGGGGGTCGAGAAGTCGAGCGAGTTGAAGGTGCCGACGTCGTGGTTGCCCGACACCAGACCGTTGGGCATGCCGACTTCCTCGACATACTGCATCGCGCGGTCGGAAACCGCCCATTGATAGGGCGCGATCGACGTGGTGGGCAGATCGTCAACGAGGTCGCCCGTCGTCAGGATGTAGCCCGCGTTGCCCGCCACATATTGCTCCGCGGCGAATTGATAAACCTTGTAGTAGAATTCGTGGAGATCTTCAAACTTGGTGTAATGCTGGGGGTCGGTCGACCAGATCATGGTGTTCGAGCCGTTGGTCACATAGTCCAGCACCGCCGCGACGTGGATGACACCGCCGTCGTTGTAGGTGGAGACGTTGACCTCCGCCGACACACTGCCCGTACCCTTGAACGAGCCGAGCGTATCCCACGCTTTGGTGCGGGCGTTGTAGGCGCGCAGCGCAATGCGCTCGCCCTTCTTGGTCGAGCCGCTGTAAGACAGCGCCACGGTGCCGCTCGTCTTGCCGTCGAGCGCTACATCAAACACCTGATACGGAATACCCGACGTCGAAGAGAGCGCCGTGTTGTCGTCCAGATAGCGCAGATTGTACTGCTCGTACGCGTCGTACTTTTTGACAGCCGACAAGTCGAGCTTGCCGTCTTGCGTCGACGCATAGCCTGCTTCAAAGGACAATGCCTGCACCGCAAAGGTGCCGTCGGAAGCGGCGCTGACCGTGAAGAGGGTCATACCCGTCAGGGGCATGATCATCAACGCCACGCACAGCACGGCTGCGATCCATTTTTTGATCATATAAATACCTCCCTTTGCATACTGCAAAGTCTATTCTACTTCATTATACTAAACTATTTCACAAAACGCAAGGCACTTTTGCTATAAATTTTCCTAATATAAAGAAAAAATCGCCGTTTTTCCACAAAGCCGCAAAAAAATCCCCGATGCCGTGGCATCGGGGATCGGTTGATGTACAGTCGGTCAGCCGCTGATGGAGGCTTTGAGCAGTTCGCGCACGTCGGTGGTGTTCATGGCGCCGTTGCCGTCAAAGTCCGCGGCCAGCGTTTGTGCCTCATTGAGCGATGTGACTTTCAGCACGGCGAGTACGATCGTGCGACCGTCCACCGTCGACGCTTTGCCGTCGCCGTTGACGTCGCCCGTCACAATGAGCGTCCACGACGCGATGTCGCTTTGCAGGGTCATGCCGGTCGTGACAAGACCGCTCGTGACGACCGTGTCGCCGTTGTACAGCGTGAGCGCCGTGTTCGTCTGCAAATGCGAGAGGAACGTGTCGACCGACGTGCCGCCGTCGATGCCCTGCACCAAGCCGTTTTCAAGGCGGTAGCGATCGCTTTCCACGGTGCTTTGCGGGGTGACGATCGTCGTTTGCACGCCGTCCTCAAAGCGGGCGGTCTCGGCGGTGTTCGCGATCTGCAACGCGCGAAGCGTCACGGTGCCCGCGCCGCCGAGAATCACCTTGACCTGCTTGACGGTGGTGTAGCCGTCGGCGGGAAGCACGTTGTTCCAGGTGAAACAGCTCTTCAGATTGAGCGCCGTTTGATAGGATCCCGCCGGAATGAAATTGCCGTCGCGCGCGTCGCACAGCTCGGGCCAGAAATCGCTTACCAACCCGTAGTAGGTGTCATCGGCAGACGTGGTGCACAGCAATTTCACATCAAAGCGCACGTCGGAATCGAGATCCATCACCCAGTTCTTGAGCGACGCGATGTCCACACGGCGATTCACATTGAGCACCAGCTCGTAGCCGTCCGCCTCCTCGCTCGTCACCGTCAGCGTGCCGTTGTCGTACGTCACGGTGCCGCGCTGGGCGGTTTGCGGTGCGAACGCATCGGTAAGCAATGTTTCGTTTTGCGGGATGACCGTGTCGCCCACCGCCGAACGGTCGGTCGTCAGCGCCAAGCGGTAAAGATACAGCTTTTTGTTTGCCGCGCCCGACGCATAGATGCGGATCGATTTGAGAGTCACCGTGCCGTCGGCGTTGAAGCAGTCAGCAGGGATCTTCATGGCGGACAGGGCGCATTTGCCCGTGCGGCGCACGTCGTCGCCGTCCGCGTCGCCCGATTTCAGATTCACCGTCGCGCCCTCAAAATAGGGTTGCAACGTCATCGATTTGCCGTTTTGGAAATTCAAGATCAGGCTGGTGGAAAGCTTCTTTTCCAACATATAGTCATAGTGGAGCATCATCGACGAAGGATCGACCGTGAGTCCCCCCGCGAAGGTGTAGTCGGCTTTCGGATAAAGACCGTCGGTGTTGTAAAACACCTGCGCACCGCCGCTTTGCTCGATGGTCATCGTGCTGTCTTTGGTCCACTTCGACAGCGCCGACGGCAACAGCTCGTGGGTCGTGTAGGACGGAGCGACACCCGGGGTGTGTCCGCCGAGCGTGACGGTCAGTCCCGCACGGAACTGCTCGCGAAGCGACGCCGTCAGCGACGGCTTGGCGTAGGCGGTGTTGACCGCCAGCACAAATCCGTTTTGCGGCACCGTGACCGTCTTGTCTTTGCCGAGCGTCGTGTCGGCGGCGGTCAACGTGAATGGACCGTTGCCTGACGGCGCGAACGTGAAGAGCAGATCCGATTGGTGCGAACTGCGGTCGTTTGAGAGCGCATCGTAGATCACCCATTCGCCGTTGCCCGCCGCGCGGTTGATGCCGCTCAAGGGGTAGGTCGCGTTCCACGACGGCACCGCAAGGGTCGTCGCGCTCATCGACGCGGGCGCGCGGAGCTCTTTCATATTACCGAGCGCCACACGGCGACCGACCGTGAGGCGGTCAAGCGACACCGCCGCATCCGACGGGAGCGCAATGACCGCGCCGTTTTGCGGGATCGGCACCTTCACGCCGCTCGCCGACAGCGACGAGCCGCGCACCACCTTTTGAATGGTGTATCCCGTCGAAGGGGTGTATTGCGTGACCACGAAGTTGAGCGTTTCGGGGCGCGTGAACGCGTCTGCCGCGTCAAGCGAGAAGAAGCGGTCGTACACGCCGACGCCACGGAAGGTGTCGCCCGTTTCGGTTTGGTTTTGGTAAGCGACAGGGAGCGTCACCGTGCCGTCCGTGTCGGTCGGCGCAAAGGACATCTCCGACGGATACACCACCGTGCCGCGCTCGGGATCGCCCGCTTGCTTCGGGACGGGATCGGAAAAGTCAAACGGCGTGACAAAGTTGTCGCGCGTGCCGTACTCATCATAGATCGAGCCGTCGTCGTAATCGGAGAAGAACGTGCCCGTGCGGGGCGAATAGGTGCGGTGAGTGATGGTGCCGTCCGCCACGTCGCACTCCATGAAGCGCATAAAACCGTTGCCGCCCTTAGAGGCGTACTGATAGTTCGCCATGATCTGATAAACCGTGCGATCCGCCACGCCGTCGCCGTTGTCGTCGATCGCGTCGACGGTGCGGTTGGAGTTGTAGTTGTGACCGCACAACACCATGCGCACGTTGGGATTTTTAAGCACCACTTCGTTGAACAGAATGTCGCCGCGCTCGGTGCGCCCCTCACCCGACGACATATATTCGTGCACCGACAAAATGGCGATGCGGTCGGCATACTGCTCAAGAACGCTGTTCACCCACGCGTAATCCTCTGCCGTGTGATCGCCGTAGCCGAGGTAGACGAACACAAAGTTCGCCCCGCCCGTCGAGCGCAGGTCGTAGTGACCGAAGTTGTTTTGATAGTCACCGCCGTACCACCAGTTGTTTTCGTAGCGCCACGCGCCGAAATACGTCTCGTACGCCGCGCGGTTCGTACCTTCGATGTCGTGGTTGCCGGGAAGCACGCCGTAGGAAAATCCCGCGTCGTCCCATTTCTTGTATTCCTTGCTCACAAATTCCCACTGGGACTGCGTGGAGCGCACATGCACCAGGTCGCCCGTGTGGAACGCGTATTTGACCTTCAGGCGGTTTGCGTTTTCCAACACCCAGTCCACCTGCTCGCTGAGGATGTCCGGATACGAATCGACAAGGATCTGCGGATCGGTCACCCACAGAAAGCTGAAGTTGCCGTCTTCGGGTTCGATCATGTCCGCCGCCGAAGCCGTTAAGACCGCGCCCATCGGCACCGCACCGCACAGCAGACACACCGCCGTCAACACGGCCAAACATTTGCAAACGATCGATTTCATAGTTCGCCCTCCCGTTTGAATCATCTTCCTTTCATTATACTGCATACTTTATAAAAACGCAAGTTTGTGAAAATATGCAAAAAATCAATCGTTAGCATCCTAACGATTGGAATCTCTGCCGATTGATAGGCGGCTAACGATCTGGTATACTATATACATCATTATAAAGGAGGGGTCTGTTTGTGAAACCGCGTTACACACCGCCGATCCACACCCCCAAAGAACAGCTCGACCATCGGTTGCACACCTTGCTTCACACCCGCCGCAACACGATGTGCCGCTATTTTCAAAGCTGCGGTCTGCAAAGCGGACATCCGCGCATCCTGTTTTTCCTGCACCACGAACCGGGCATGACGCAAAAGGCACTCGCCGACACGCTCGGCATCGCCGCGCCGACGCTGTCGGTGTCGGTTCGGCGCATGGAGGCGGCGGGACTTGTGGAACGCCGCCTCGACGAGCGTGACGCCCGCGTGCAACGGCTGTACCTCACCGCCGCAGGTGAGGAAATGCAGTCCCGTTGCGACAAAGGACGGCTTTTCATGACCGAAGCGCAATTTGCGGATTTCTCCGACGAGGACATTCACACACTGCAAGCACTTCTCGACCGCATGATCGACAATCTGGACGAGGCGGCAAACACCCTGCCGCCCATCTCCCCCGACGAAGGAAAGGAGGATTCCCAATGAAACCCAAAAAGACGGCCGCCTACTGGCCGCATCTGAAGAAGAACGGCGGTTGGCTCGTGTTCGGTGCGCTCATCATCGCCATGGGCGGCGTGCTGGAAATTTTCCAGACAAACTTTATGGCGAACATCGTCAACACCATCGAAGCCGCCGACGAACAAGGCGCGACCTACGACGAAGTGATGGGTGCGATCTGGCAAAACGGCGGCATCATGTCGCTCATCACCCTGCTCGCGATCGCCGCAGGCATCATCGGTGTCGTTCTTCTCGCCAACGGTTCGATGCGCTTCGGTGCGGGACTGCGCTCGTCGCTGTTCCGCGCGGTGCAGTCGTTCTCGTTTGCGAACATCGACAAGTTCTCGACAGCGTCGCTCGTGACGCGCCTCACCAACGACATCACCAACGTGCAAAACACCTACATCCAGACGTTGCGCATGGGCACGTTCACCGCCTCGATGCTGGTCGGCGCGCTCATCAACGCCTTGGCAGTCAGCCCGAAACTTGCAACGCTGACGCTCTTCTCCATCCCCGTCATCGGCATCCTCATTTTCATCATCGTCAAGCTCGGCTTCCCGCTGTTTGAAAAGATGCAAAAGGCGATCGACGGTCTCAACCTGCGCGTGCAGGAAACGGCCACCAACGCACGCGTCATCAAATCGTTTGTGCGCGAGGAGCACGAGAAGAAACGCTTCAACGTGTCGGCGGAGCATCTGTGCAACGTGTCCATCAAAGCGTCCGCGCTGATGGTGACCGTGATGCCGATGATGCAACTTGTCATGAACCTCACCACCGTCGCCGCCCTTTGGATGGGTTCGTCGATGGTGCAGACGGGCGAACTCGAGATCGGCAACCTGATGGCGTACAACACCTACATCATGCACATCCTGATGTCGATGATGATGATGTCCATGACCATCATCATGTACTCGCGCGCCCGCGCGTCGTCGCGCCGTCTGAAGGAAGTGCTCAACGAAGAAAGCACCATCACCGACAAAGAAGACCCCGTCACCGAACCCGTCCAAGCGGGTCGCGTCGAATTCCGTCACGTCAGCTTCCGCTACAACGAAAGCTCCCCCGACAAGGTGCTCGACGACGTCAGCTTCACCGTCAACCCCGGTGAGGTGGTGGCGATCGTCGGCGCGACCGGCTCTGCCAAAACGACGCTCGTCAGCCTCATCCCCCGTCTCTACGACGTGAGCGAGGGCGCGATCCTCGTCGACGGCGTGGACGTGCGCGACTACGGACTCAAAACGCTGCGCGACGGCATCGGCATGGTGCCGCAAAAGAACGTGCTGTTCTCGGGCACCATCCGCGACAACATCCGCTGGGGCGACCGCGACGCCACCGACGAGCAGGTGCAAAAAGCGGCGCGCGACGCGCAGGCGGAGGACTTCATCCTCGCGTTCCCCGACGGCTACGACACCCGCATCGATCAGGGCGGCGTCAACGTGTCGGGCGGTCAAAAGCAACGCCTTTGCATCGCACGCGCGATGATCAAAAAGCCGCCCATCCTCATTCTCGACGACTCCACCTCGGCGGTCGACTCCGACACCGAAAGCCGCATTCGTCAGTCGTTCAAAGAGCATCTCGAAGGCACGACGGTGTTCCTCATCGCCCAACGCATCAGCTCGGTCCGCGACGCGGATCGCATCCTCGTTCTCGAGAGCGGTCGCCTCGTCGGCGAGGGCACGCACGATGAATTGATGGCTTCAAACGCGATCTACCAAGAGATCGTCGAATCGCAAAAGAAAGGGGTGGGTAACTGATGGCGGCACCGGCAAGAGGTCCCATGGCGGGACGCGGTCACGGTCACGGACCGGGCGCACACGGCTTCCAACGGCCGAAAGACACGAAAAAAACCCTGCGTCGTTTGCTTTCCTACCTCAAAGGCAATCTTCCCCTCTTGGCGATGGTGGTGCTGTTCATTCTGCTGAGCACCGCCGCCACCATCACCGCTACCTGGATGCTGACCCCCATCTTCGCATCCATTAAAGACGGTCACCTCGAACAGCTTCCGCTGTTGCTGGCGGGACTGGTCGGCATCTACCTCATCGGCGTTCTTTGCACCTTTGTGCAAAGCCGCGTGATGATCCGCTTGTCCCAGCGCATGGTGTTGCAAATGCGCAAAGAACTCTACGCACACCTGATGACCCTCCCCATCCGCTTTTTCGACCGCTCGTCGCACGGCGATGTCATGTCCCGCTTCACCAACGACATGGACGCGGTCAGCGAATCGCTCAACAACGCGTCGGTGCAGATCCTCTCGTCGGTGATCTCGCTGATCGGCGTGGTCATTTCGATGCTGATGCTGTCGTGGGAGCTGACCCTGCTGACGGTGGCGCTGCTTCCCGTGATGCTGTTTGTGTCGTCGTTCATGATGAAGCGCAGTCGCAAATACTTCGGCGAACAGCAAAAAGCCATCGGTGAGCTCAACGGCTTCATCGAGGAAACGATCGAAGGACAGCGCGTGGTGAAGCTCTTCTGCCGCGAAGACGAAGCGATGGAGGAGTTCGATCGCATCAACGAAAACTTCCGACAAAAGGCGACCCGCGCCCAGATCATCGGCGGTGCGATGATGCCGCTGATGCAACACATCAACAACTTCTCCTACGTCATCGTGTCGGTGGTGGGCGGTATGCTCGCGTTCACCAGCCCCGCGTTCGGTCTCGAGCACATCGCGACCTTCCTCGGTTTCTCCAAGCAATTCGGTCAGCCGATCACCCACCTGTCCCACCAGATGACCGCGTTGCAATCCGCCCTCGCCGGTGCGGAGCGCGTGTTTGCCATCCTCGATGAAGAGAGCGAGCCCGAAGATCCCGCGGATGCCGCGCGTCTGGTGCACGAAAACGGTGCGTATTTCTGGGACTATCGCGGCGAGCGTCGCCCGGTGCGCGGCGACGTGCGTCTGACAAACGTCACCTTCGGCTATACTCCCGAAAAGACGATCCTCAAAAACGTCTCGCTCTATGCAAAACCCGGTCAGAAGATCGCGTTCGTCGGCTCGACGGGTGCGGGCAAAACCACCATCACCAACCTGCTCACGCGGTTCTATGAGATCGACGACGGTGAGATCACCATCGACGGCATCCGCATCCGCGACATTGCACTCAAAGATCTGCGCCTCGCGCAAGCCATGGTGCTCCAAGACACGCACCTCTTCGTCGGCACGGTGATGGACAACATCCGCTACGGTCGCCTGGACGCGACGGACGACGAGTGCATCGAAGCGGCAAAGCTTGCGAGTGCACACTCCTTCATCATGCGTCTGCCCCACGGCTACGACACGGTACTCGAAGACGACGGCGGCAACCTCTCGCAAGGTCAGCGTCAGCTTCTCAACATCGCGCGCGCGACGGTGGCGGATCCCGCGATCCTCATTCTCGACGAAGCGACCAGCTCGGTCGATACCCGCACCGAGCTTCACATCGAACACGGCATGGATCGCTTGATGGACGGACGCACCACCTTTGTCATCGCGCACCGCTTATCGACGGTGCGCAACTCCAACGCCATCATGGTCATCGAAAAAGGCGAGATCCTCGAGCGCGGCGACCACGACGACCTCCTCACGCAACAGGGGCGCTATTATAAACTGTATACCGGTCAATTCGAATTGAGCTAAATAAAACGAAAACCCCCGAGGTGTGCCTCGGGGGTTTGTTGCACCCATGGGTTGACGTAGGGCGGTGCCTTGGTGCCGCCGCGTTCCCGTAAGAGAACGGTCGCGCCGAAACGGAACGGCACTTGAGGCCGTTCCCTTGTATAATAAAGTCAGCAACAAAGCAGAGGAAAACAATGGTATAATCAATGTGACACTGTGGATTGGTTGCCGTTCCCTCCGGCGGTTCACTCCGACTGGTTTTCGTAGGCTACA
>JAFQFZ010000029.1 GCA_017398425.1 Clostridia bacterium
CTATAGGATGTCAAACCGCAATGAAATGGGCTATTAAGCACGGTATTCTAATCGGCCGTGAGGATGATGAATTGCACCCGAATGAATCTGCAACTCGTGCGGAATTAGCGACCTGCATGCATCGCTTCGCAGAAGCATATCATTTGACATGAATCTTACAGAGCGATTACGGAGGATAGTATGGTTAAACATTGTTTAGCAGTTTTTTGCGTTATGCTTATGGTGTGTTGCACGGCATGTTCCAGTAGTAATACAACCCAACCTGAATCAAGTAATACAACCCAACCTGAATCAAGTCCCGATCCTTACAACATTACCATTCCCTCAGAAAAATCGGATGAATATATCTTAGAACCAGTTACCGATACCTTTTCAACGCAAAGCGAAAAATTAGAATTTACTCTCAAACATGTGGACAATAAACCCTATTCATACGATTATACGTATGCACTAATGCGCTTGGAAAACGGAGAATGGAAACAACTTACGCGCGATATAGCATTTTATGCCGGAAGTTATACCGTTAAACCAAAAGCAGATGCTATTGGCAACCCTGGCATAAAGTGGTCTGTTAAAACTAGTCAAGCTTCTACTGATCCGCTCAGTCCGGGTGAATACTGTCTCGTTAAACCAATGGATGGCGGCACAACCTATATCGAAGCTTATTTTAGTATTGTCGATCCTTAAATAATACTCAAGCTTTCTTTATTAGTAAAACTGCTATTCCAAAAAAATGATTGTTTCCCTTTGTAAACATATTCCAAACCACAAAGGGCTTATCACTTTATTTATCTTGTGAACGGATTTTTGTTCTCTATTGCAAAAGAACGATCAACTGACGATATTTGTTAAAAACAGCATTCCTCAGTCGGTATTACGATCAAACCCTCATCTTAAAACCAAAAAGCGTGACAAACACTATCACGGATACGGCACAAAAATCATCCGCCAAACCGTGGAGAAATATCACGGCTTTGTGGATTACTATGAAGAGGGAATGTTCTTTTGTTGTAATATTATCATGTATCCACAACTACACATACCACGAACAAACGGCGCTCTACAGAGAAAAACTCACTCTGTAGAGCGCCGTTATTTTTTGTTACTTGCCAATTTTTGCACTTACTTGCCAAAAGCATTGACAATTATACAAATTTCGTCAAAATAATGTGTATGTTAATATCTTTCATGTAGTTGACGTAGGATCTTTACCGATCACTTTGTGGAGATCGATTAATAAGTGTATTCGTGAAGCCAAAAGACCATTAGTTGTTTTAGGTAGGGATAAGCGTATGTATGGAAGAGGGGACTACTAAGCGAGGTAATAATAATTTTTAGATCTGTATTTCTTGTGAGAAAAAAGTATAATATACAACATATTACAACATATTTCGCAATATGTTATATATTATACTTTTAGCAGAGGAATGCGAATATTGCTGTTATATGTAACAAGTTTCTGCTTTTGCACAAAAGGAGGTGTTCAAAAAGAAAGCAACAGGATTCCTTTACATAACGCAAGTGTATGAAAACAACGTAATACAATACGATTTTCTAAAATGCCCTTTGTGTAAACGTGGACGCTTATGTGATATACCTCATGGAGAGATGGTGACCACAAGAATAGATCAGGATATGTGTATAGATAGTATTTGTGCTTACGTTGTTGTGAAGTGCCCAAAATGCTCCTCGAAATTTAAAATATACATAAAATGATAAAATGTGTTTCGTACATAGTTCAACCGCCGCGGGCATACATGAGTATTGCTAATGCGGAAAAGAGCCTATATCCACCGAAACGGTGAGAACAAGGACTGTCGAGTTAGGACATGACAAACAGCTTTTAAGCTGCATTGTCATGTCCTTTTTTATTTGCAACTTTCGGCTTGAAAGCGGAAAGGTTGCAGTATGAACAGTCGTTGGCTTTGTTATATCGCAAAATATCCTTGATCTCTTTTTTGTTTCAAATCTAAACAAAAAGGAGATTATAGAAATGAGTAAACCTAATTTTGATCGTAATCCGATGCCAAAGCGCCGTAAATTCAAAGACAATCCGTATACGATTTTTACGGTCGGCCCTGCAAGTGATTTGCATTACTATCTGTCTTTCGTCGATAACCGTGGTGTGAGTATTTGTATGGAAATCAGCAAGCAACTGTTTGAAGCGTTCGATCAATTTGAGCGCGATGATTTGTCCTACATGAATGAAATGGATAATCATTATGCGGTTTATGAGGCGTCACATCCTTTTGTTCAAAAGCATGTGGCACAACATAACGAGTCCATCGAAGAAAGTATCGGAAGAACATTATGGATCAATGATGCGTTGAGTAAGTTGAGTTCAAAACAGCGCAGACGATTGGTTTTATATTATTATCACGGTTTTACTTATGAACAAATAGCCGAGATGGAGCGATGCGCCATACGAGCGGTTGTGAAGTCGATTAAATCGGCAGAACGTCTGTTGAAAAATTTTTTATGATAGGGGGTACAATTTTGCGGCTTTTACTTAGGTATTATACGAAGGGCACCGGAAAACCTTTTCGCCTATTCCTTGTTGATAGGTAGAACCTTGACAACTGCATACTCATTTATCAAGTACATTCCTATTGCTGATGTGATGAGCATAAGCCACGTTAGCTACCGCGCGACGATCTGTATAGGGGAGCGAGAAACGGTAGGCTATAACCATCGGGTGGTTCCCGATGTGGCGAGGACAGGCAATAGGGACAATGATACTCCCGTCCAGCCACAGTTGAGCGTGATAGCGTTCCGGCGCGAAGCCGTCGCACGCAATGGGGGCGGCTGTGTGAGAACCACACAGGGGTGAGATTCCCGTGGAGCTGATACACCGTCAGCCACTTGATAACTTCCCTTTATGAATTTCGGGGTGTCGAGGACAAATAGATATTCTAACCCTCACGCAAGCAAGGCGCTTGCCTTGCTTGCGTGAGTACATAATTTTGCTATTCAACAAGGAGGTGTTGCTGTGAAGCGATGTTGCAAGAGAGGTCAGTTGTACTATGCTTCGTTAAATGACGGAATCGGATCCGAGCAACAAGGATACCGACCGGTGCTTATTATACAGAATAATAAAGGAAACCGTTACAGCCCAACGGTTATCGTAGCGACGTTGACCAGCAGAATGGATAAGAGTGAGAGTTTACCGACTCATTATGTTTTGCGAGGGATGCGTGGATTAAAGAATGAATCGGTTGTACAACTGGAACAAATTAGAACGATCGACAAAAGTCGTTTGAAGAAATATATAGGAAAGGTAGATGATTTTACGCTGGCGAAGATTGATGCCCGATTGTTAATCAGTTTCGGAATATATGGCGGATCGTGATGTGAAATTTGATCCGCTTTTACGTTATGTGATGATTATAAAAAATCGCACAAGTGACAAGATCGAAAACGCTTGATACAATATGCTTGCATTCAGGAAGTTTCGGTATGATTAGTCACTTGTTCAAAGAAAGGAGTACAGTATGGAACAGATTGTACCGATCGGAAAACGGACGTATTCTGTTGATGAGGTTCGTATGATATTAAATATCAGCCGTAGAAAAGCATACGAATTATGTGGTTCGGGTTGCTTTAAGATTGTACGGATCGGCAGAACAATTCGTGTTTCCAAACCCTCTTTTGATGAGTGGCTTGACCAACGAAACGGAGGGAATTGATTATGGCATCCATTGTTAAAAGAGGCAAAAGTTACGCTGTTGTGTATTATGAAGGTACAGGTAAAAATCGCAAACAGCAGTGGGAGTCCGGTTTGAGTTATTCGGCCGCCAAAGCTCGAAAGGCGACCATAGAGTACGAGATTGAGCAAAACATTCATATTGACCGCAATGATATGACCGTGGACGAATTTTTGTATGAGTTCATCGAAAAATACGGTGAGAAAAAATGGGTTTCCTCAACCTATGACGGTAATGTCGGCTTGATCGAAAATTATGTGCGCCCGTATTTGGGTTCTATGAAGTTGCGTAGTATCCGCACCAAAACGATTGATGATTATTATCATTATTTGCTCACCGAAGCGGAGCCTGTCAGCCACATGGGCAGACCGAAACGCGATAGAATAACCCCGTCGATGGTGATTGACATTCATAAGGTTATGCGGTGTGCATTTAATCAAGCGAAAAAATGGCAATACATCGCCAACAACCCGTTTTTAGATGCGACGTTACCGGAGCACAAAGAAAGCAAGCGGGATGCGTTAACACCCGATCAACTGCAACGCCTGCTGGAGTTCACCGATAAACCAGAGGAGTATGATTTATTCCTAATCCATTGTGCGATGCAACTGGCGTTTGCATGTTGTATGCGCGGCGGTGAGGTCGGCGGCGCTCAATGGGATCGCATTGATTTTGTGAACAATACGCTGTATATCGATCGTGTGATCGATCGCGCACAAAAGAAACTGCTCGACAAACTCCAAAAGATGGACGTTCTGTTTAAGTTTCCGAATTTGTATCCGGGCACGAAAACCGTGATCGTTTTGAAGCAACCTAAAACGGAGGGCAGTATCCGCACGGTGTATATTCCGCAAACGGTTGCCGAGAAGTTGGCAAAACTCAAGGAAATGCAAGAACGCTTGAAGATGGAGTTGGGTGACGATGGTTATATGGATTACGGCTTGGTGATATGTCAAGCAAACGGACGTCCGATTATGACCGAGCACCTCAACAAACGCTTTAAGGAAGTGCTTGTGATGCTTAACGATCCGACGATTGATGTGGAGAATACCGTATTTCACAGTTTGCGGCATACCAGTACGGGTATGAAATTGCGGTTGTCCAAAGGCGACTTGAAGGCTGTGCAAGGTGACGGCGGTTGGAACACACCGGACATGATTACAAAGCGCTATGCACACATTGTGGATGAAGATCGACGCCACCTTGCCGATGAGATGGAGCGGCAGTTTTATCAAGGGAAAACGGAAAGCACACCGCCCGATTTACAAGCCGTTATTCAGCTTTTGACCGCTAATCCGGATATGCTCAAACAAGTTCTTGCGGCGGCACAAGGGGCTTAAACCGCTTGAAATGTATTAGCAGAAAAAACATCGGCAAAAACCGTATTAGCAAACGCTTCGAAAATCCGCCCAAATTACCGTCGGAAATGACGGTTGTATTAGCAGGTGGATTTGCTAATTGAAAAGTTCCAAATGACAAAAAGGTGAATGGTTTGAAGAAAAATGTATTAGCAATTAGCAAATATTGCTCTGGAGCGGCAAAAAGAAAGAACCTCTAAAACCCTTGTAAATACAGGGTTTCAGAGGCTCTCTGTGGCGCATCCGAAGGAGTTCGAATCCCCGACCTTCCGCTTAGGAGGCGGACGCTCTATCCTGCTGAGCTACGGATGCGTATATAAAAATGAAAAGGAACAGCGAGAAAAATCGTCAACAGTAGGTTTTCTTAGGAGGCGGACGCTCTATCCTGCTGAGCTACAAGCGCATATATAAAAAATTGTAACAGCTAAAGTCTACCGCACGGGGCGCGGTTTGTCAATATTTTTGCGTCTTTTTTCCACCCGACAAAAAGGGCGTTGCAAAACCGAGAAAAAAGGAGTATACTGGGGACATACCGTTCGCCGCGGCGAACGCATCCGAAAGGAGACTTCCCCATGAAACAATGCAGAAAATGGCTCAGCCTGCTGCTGGCCGTCTTACTTTTGACCTTGTGCGCGTGCGGCGGCGAGGGCGAGCCGTCCGACGTGACGGTCATTCCGACCGAAGAGGAGACCACCGCTCCCACCACCGCTCCCACCGACCCGCCCGTCGTCAACATCAATCCCATCACCGGTCTGAACGACATGGGCGACACGACGCTGTCGCGCCCCGTGGGCATCATGGTCGCCAACAACGACTTTATTCAGGACGAGCAGGTCGGTCTGGCATCGGCGGATATGTGGGTCGAGATCGAGACCGAGGGCGGCATCACCCGTATGATGGCGGTGTTCGCCAACACCGAGCGCGTGCCCGAGGCGATCGGTCCCGTGCGTTCGGCGCGTTCGCCGTTCTTCCACGTGGTGGAAGCGCTGGGTCTTGCCTATTGCCACGCCGGCGGCAGCTACACGGCGCTCGGAAAGATCGCCTCGTCCTACATCGCGGATCTCGACGTCAACAGCGACGATTATTCGTGGCGTGACACGTCCTATCCCCACGACTACGAATACACCCTGCGCACCAGCGGCGAAGAGCTGACGCGCTACATGAACGACCGTGAATACAAGACGCACGCCGTGACCGACTTCCCCTGGACGTTCGGCGCACAAACGGGCGAAGAGGTGAGCGACATTTCGATGTTGCTGTCGGGTTCGCAACGCATCGGCTTTGAGTGGAACGCCGACGAGGGCGTGTACTACAAAACGAACACCTCGCAGGAATATCGCCATTGCGACATTTCGGGTGCCCCCATCACCGCCAAGAACGTGCTCGTGCTGTACAGCAATATGTTCTGGGAGAACGACACCACCATCGACTTCTATCTCAGCGAAGGCGAGGGCTACCTCTTCTCCGACGGCAAAATGCGCCGCTTTGACTGGTCGCGCGACGACGACGGCTTCACCATGACCGAAAAGGACGGCTCGAAGCTGACGCTTGCCGAGGGCAAGGTGTATATGTGCGTCGCGTCCACCGGCTACGAAGGCGATCTGTCCTACGAATAAAAAACACTTGACAAACGCACTTTTGTGGTTTATTATACGAAAGTAACAGGCAACGTACCGTTGCTTTACGGAGGAACTCTTGCTATGACGCATCTTCACAGCGACAATCGATTTACCGCTTACTTCAGCTTTGGCTTTTACGGTCAGGGCTTTTTCGGCTATGGTAAATTTCATCAGCGCAGTGAGTGACGGCTTGGCGATTTGACAAGCAACGCAAGATAACGGCAAACGCAGGAAGCGACACTCAAGGCGAATTTGAGTGTCGCTTTTTTTGTTCCCTCAGGTTCGCCCCCATTTTGAAAACAGAAAGCAGGAATGACCCATGATCATCGTATTGAAATCCAATGTCACCGAAATCCAAATCGACGAATTCTCGCGGTATTTCACCGCCCACAACGTGCGTGTGAACAAATGGGTGGGCGATCATTCGACCGTGCTCGGTCTGCTCGGCGACACGGGCAACATCGACATCGATTACATCCAACAGCAGGAGATCGTCGAGCGCGTGCAACGCGTGTCGAAGCCTTATAAAAAAGGCAGTCGGGAATTTCACCCGACCGACACGGTGATCGATCTCGGCAACGGATGCCGCATCGGCGGCGGTGCCTTCGGCGTGATCGCGGGCCCTTGCTCGGTGGAGAGCGAGGAACAGATCGTGCAGCTCGCCAAGGATGTCAAAGCGTCGGGCGCGACCTTCCTGCGCGGCGGCGCGTTCAAACCGCGCACCTCGCCTTATGCGTTCCAGGGTCTGCGCGCGAGCGGCATCGAGCTTCTTCATCAGGCGCGTCAGGTGTCGGGACTGCCCATCGTGACCGAGATCATGTCCGCGGCGCATCTGGTGATGTTCGAGGATGTGGACGTCATTCAGGTCGGCGCGCGCAATATGCAAAATTTCGAACTGCTCAAGGAGCTGGGCAAAATCGACAAGCCGATCCTGCTTAAGCGCGGCTTGTCCAGCACCATCGAAGAATGGCTCATGAGCGCGGAATACATCATGGCGGGCGGCAACGAAAAGGTCATTTTGTGTGAGCGCGGCATCCGCACCTTTGAGACGATGACGCGCAATACCCTCGATCTTGCGGCGATCCCGCTTTTGAAAGAATTGACCCATCTGCCCGTGGTGGTCGACCCGAGTCACGCCACCGGCAAAAGCTCGCTCGTGCCGCCGCTGTGCATGGCGGCGATGGCGGCGGGCGCGGACGGACTGATCGTTGAGGTACACAACGATCCGCCTCACGCGATGTCCGACGGCGCACAGTCGCTCACCCCGTCGCAATTTGCCGACGTGATGAAGCAGCTTCGGACGATCGCGCCGGTATTCGGGAAAGAGTTATAACGAAAAGGATGGATGAGAGATGCGTCAGGGAGACGTTATGCAAGGAACGATCACGATCGTTGGTCTCGGCTTGATCGGCGGTTCGCTCGCGTTTGCGTTGCAGCAGGCCGCCCCCGTGCGGGTGGTGGGACTTGACCGCGATCCGCAGGTCGTGATGCAGGCGCTCAAGCGCCATGCGATCGACGCGGTGAGCACCGCCGCACTTCTCGAGGAAACCGATCTGCTGGTGTTGTGTCTGCCGCCGCGTGCGGCGGCCGCTGTGCTTGCGGAGCTGGCACCCGGGCTTCGAAGCGGCACGATCGTAACCGATATGTGCGGTGTCAAGCGATCGGTGATGCAAGCGTGCGTGCCGATCTGTCGCGAACACGGACTGCATTTCATCGGGGCACACCCGATGGCAGGCAAGGAAAAGAACGGCTTTGCACAGGCGGATGCCGCGTTATTCCACGGTGCGAGTTTCATTCTCACCCCGCAAGAGGACACCCCCGAAGAGGTGATCGCGGTGATGCACCGCTTTGCCAAATGCATCGGATGCACGCGTTTGACGGTGACCACCCCCGAAGAGCACGATCGCATGATCGCGTTCACAAGCCAACTCCCCCACGTGCTGGCGGGATGCTATGTGCAGTCGCCCTGCGCGGCGCGGCACGAGGGCTTTTCGGCGGGAAGCTACCGCGATGTGTCGCGCGTGGCGACGGTGGACGATGCACTGTGGAGCGAGCTGTTTTCCGAAAACAGCGATCTGCTGGGCAACGAACTGGAACAGTTGATCGCGCGGCTGGAGGAATTCCGCCGTGCGGTGGAAATGAAAGACGAAGCGCACATGGCGCGTATGATCCGCGAGGGGCGTCTGTGCAAACAGCGCGCGGACGGACAACCGACCGTGCGTGTTCTTGACGATGGAGGTGAGCGGTATGGAAGCGATTCGGATCCCCGTCCGCACGGGACGACCGTATGACATTTTGCTCGGACGCGGCTTGTTGACCCATGCCGGTGCGCTGATCCGCGAGGTGCAAAAGGGACAGCGCGCGTTTATCGTGTGCGACAGCAACGTCGGACCGCTCTACGCCAAAACCGTGAGCGACAGTCTGGTGCGTGCGGGCTACCGCACGGTCAGCGTGTTCACCTTCCCTGCGGGCGAAAAGTACAAGCGCCTCGAAACGGTGACGCATATGTATACGGCGCTGGCGCGCAATCATTTTGACCGCCACGACGTGATCGTTGCGCTCGGAGGCGGTGTGACGGGGGACATGGCAGGCTTTGCCGCCGCCACGTGGATGCGCGGCGTCGATTTTGTGCAGATCCCGACAAGCCTTCTTGCACAGGTGGATTCCTCCATCGGCGGCAAGACGGGCGTGGATATCGACGAAGGCAAAAACATGGTGGGTGCGTTTCGGCAACCCATCCGCGTCATCGCGGATATCGACACGCTCTCGACCTTGCCGCAGGAGTATGTCACCGACGGTATGGGTGAGGTGGTGAAGTCGGCGTGTATCCGCGACCGCGAGCTGTTGGAACTTCTCGAACGGGACTGCGCGTTTTCGCCCGATCTGCTCACGGACGTGGTGCGGCGGTGTATGCTCGTCAAGTGCCGCATCGTGGAAAACGACGAGCATGAAAACGGCGAGCGCAAACTGCTCAACTTCGGTCACACGCTCGGACACGCGCTGGAAAAGCACCTGAACTACAGCGGCATCAGCCACGGATGTGCGGTGGCGGTCGGCATGGCCACGATCACGGCGGCCTCCGAACGGCAGGGCTTGTCCGAGCCGGGAACGGCGGTGCGGTTGTGCGCGCTTCTCAAAAAATTCGGACTCCCGACCACCCCTCCCGTGCCGCTGTCCGTGTATCTCGAAGCGGTGAAAGCGGACAAAAAATGTGTCGGAGGCGCTGTCGATCTGGTGGTGCTCAAGCGCCTCGGTGAGGCGGTCGTGTGCCGTGTCAAGACCGAAGAGATCGACACCTTTTTGCGAGGATAAACGAAATGACTCGAATGTGTATGGAACCGCGGACGATCCACGCCGCGGTCACGGCGCCTCCGTCCAAATCGGCGGCGCATCGCGCGCTGATGGCGGCGGCACTCAGCGGACGCGCCACGGTGCGCGGCGTTTTGCCGTCGGAGGATATGGAGGCGACCCTGCGCTGTTTGGCGGCGCTCGGGATCGCGTTTGAACGCCGCGGGGAGACGGTGTCGTTTCCCGGTGCGCGCTCGTCGGGACACCCCGTTGCCGACTGCGGCGAAAGCGGCTCGACCTTGCGCTTTTTTCTGCCGCTGTTTGCGGCACTCGGGCAGGACGTGACGTTTGTCGGGCGCGGACGGTTGCCGTCGCGACCGCTGACGGTTTACGAAGACTGCCTGCCGTCCCATGGCGTGACGCTGACGCGCGCGACGGAGGAGGGCGGCATCGTCACCGTGCGCGGGCGGTTGCGCGGCGGACGGTTTGCGGTGGACGGCGGCGTGTCCAGCCAGTTTTTGACGGGACTGCTCATGGCGCTTCCTCTGTGCGACGAGGACAGCGAGATCGTGCTGACGTCGCCTTTGCAGTCGGCGGGCTACGTGGATATCACGTTGTCGATTTTGAAAGAAGCGGGCGTTGCCGTGGAGCCGACCGCCGCAGGATACTTTATCAAGGGCGGTCAGACGTATCGACTGACCGATCACACCGTCGAAGGTGACTGGTCGCAAGCGGCGTTTTGGCTTGCATCGGGTGCCGTGGGCGGTGCGGTGGAGGTGCGCGGACTGCGCCGTGACAGCGTGCAGGGCGACCGCCGCATCGAAGCGCTTTTGCGCGAGATGGGGGCGCGACTCTTGTGGAACGGCGAGGTGCTTCGCTGTGAAAAAGCGCCGTTGAAAGCGATCGAAGCGGACGTGTCGGATGTGCCCGATCTGGTGCCCGTGCTGGCGGTGACGGCAAGCTACGCCGTCGGCACCACACGGTTATATAATGCGGCGCGGCTTCGCTTGAAGGAGAGCGACCGTCTGCAAACCACCGCCGATCTGCTTTGCGCGCTCGGCGGTCGGGTGACCGAAACGGAAGACGCTTTATATATCGACGGAACGAAGCTCACAGGCGGTGCGGCGGACGGCGCAAACGATCATCGCATCGTGATGAGCGCCGCCGTGGCGGCCTTGGCGGCAAGCGGTACGGTGACGGTCACCGATGCCGCGAGCGTGCAAAAAAGCTGGCCGTCGTTTTTTGAAGAATACAATGCGATGGGAGGAGCGGCGTATGAGCTCACAAATCGGTAAACGTGTGATATTGTCGATCTTCGGGGAGAGCCACGGGGAGATGATCGGTTGCACGTTGCAGGATCTGCCCGCGGGCGAAGCGATCGACCTGGAGGCGGTGTACGCGCAGATGGCGCGGCGCGCCCCCGGCAATGACCCCACGGCGACGGCGCGCCGCGAAGCGGATCGACCGCGCGTGGTGTCGGGCTTGCTCGGCGGTGTCACCACGGGTGCGCCGCTGACGGCCGTCATCGAAAACGAAAATACGCGAAGCGGCGATTATGCGGCGCATCGCGCGGTGCCGCGTCCCTCTCACGCGGATTATACGGGTATGGTGCGCTACGGCGGTGCCAACGACGTGCGCGGCGGCGGGCATTTCAGCGGTCGCCTGACAGCGCCCCTCGTGTTTGCGGGTGCGGTGTGCCGCCAGATCCTGGCGCGTCGCGGCGTGACGATCGGGGCGCACATTCTGCAGATCGGTGCGGTGCGCGACGAGGCGTTTGACGCGGTGTCTGTCCGCAAAGAGCAACTCGACGCCCTCGCGTCGTCGTCCTTTGCCTTGCTCGATCCCGCGAGCGAAGCGCCCATGCGCGCCGCCGTCGAAGCGGCGCGGCAAGGAGCGGACAGCGTCGGAGGCATCATCGAAGCGGCGGTCACGGGACTGCCCGTCGGCATCGGCTCGCCGATGTTTGACGGCGTGGAAAACCGCGTGGCGGCGACGCTCTTCGGCATCCCCGCCGTGAAGGGTGTCGAATTCGGGGACGGCTTTTCCCTCGCGTCCATGCGCGGATCCGAAGCCAACGACAGTCTGCATTACAACGAGGACGGCACGCTCACCTCACTCTCCAACCACAACGGCGGCGCGCTCGGGGGCATCACAAACGGTGCGCCCCTCGTCGTGCGCGTCGCGATCAAACCCACCCCCTCGATCGGGCAGGTGCAGGCGAGCATCGACACGACCACGTCGCAAAATACCACGACCGTCATCCAAGGTCGCCACGATCCGTGCATCGTGCCGCGTGCCGTGGCGGCGGTGGAAGCGGCACTGGCCGTGACGCTTCTCGATTTGTGGGAAGCGGAAGCCGGGCATTTACGATAAAAGGAGCTGCAAGCGATGGATCTTTCGACCATTCGTCGGGATATCGACGACATCGATCAACAACTCACCGACCTGCTTTGCCGTCGATTGGATCGTGCACGGCAGGTGGCGGCATACAAACACGAAAACGGCCTTCCTGTTTTGAACGAAGCGCGCGAACGCGAGGTGCTCGACGGGGTGGAACGCCGCAGTGACGCGTCCGACCCCGATCACCACGGCTACGGACGCGCCAATCGTCAGGTGTACAGCACCGTCATGGAGGTGTCGCGCGCGATGCAACACCGCCTGCTTAACGGAGGCGGCGCCTTACGTGCGGAATTGAAACACGCCGCCCGTACGCTCAAAGCCTCGCCGCGTGTGGTGTGTCAGGGGGCGCGCGGTTCGTTCTCACACGAGGCGACCTCGGCGCTCTTTTCCGACGCGACACCGCAGTTCCTGCCGCAATGGAAAGATGTGGTGGAAGCGGTCAAAAACGGCGACGCGGATTACGGCGTGTTGCCTCTTGAAAATTCGTCAACGGGTTCGGTGCATGAGGTCTACGATCTCCTCATTCAAAATCGTTGCCGCATTGCGGCGGCGGTGGAACTGCCGGTGGAGCAGTGCCTGCTCACCTTGCCGGGGGTGTCCCCGGACGAAGTGAAAACCGTCGTTTCGCATCCGCAGGCGTTGGCGCAGTGCGGGGACTTTTTGAAGCAGCGCGGCTATGCCGAACGCCGCCACGACAACACCGCCACCGCCGCCGAGCTGGTGGCGAGCACGGGCGACCGGACGCTTGCGGCGATCGGTTCCAAAGCGGCGGCAGCGGAATACGGTCTGCAGACGGCGATCGAGGGGATCCAAACCTTCGGCGGCAACACCACGCGCTTTGTCGCGATTTCTCGTGAACTCTGCATTCCCGAGGATGCCGACCGCATCACGTTGCTGTTTTGCCTGCCGCACACGACGGGTTCGCTCTATCACACGCTCGGTCGCTTTGCGCTCGAGGGACTGAATCTGACCAAACTCGAAAGCCGACCGCTCAAAACCGGGCGGTTTGAATATGCGTTTTATCTCGATTTCGAGGGCAACGCCCGAAGCGAGCATACCGTCTCGCTTCTGTGCGCGCTGAGCGACGAACTGCCGCAGTTCACGCTCCTCGGAAACTACCGGGAAAAGGCGATGGGATGAAAAAGGACGATCCGTGCGGATCGTCCTTTTTTATGTGGTTGCGGCGTGCGTCTTGTCCCCCTCTGACGTGGCTGACGCTCCAAATCTTTGATTTGGCAAGCGGAAGTTATACATGCAAGGCGAAGCCGAGTCGGAAGGGAGGGCAAGGGTCGCGCATGCCCCTACGTCGACCGATGGGGGATATTGTAGGGCGGGGGTTTACTCCCGCCGTTTTTATGTAAACGCACGGCGACCTTCGCAAAAACGCGGCGGCACCAAGGCACCGCCCTACGTCAAGCAATCGGATCGCGTAGGGAACGGATTCATCCGTTCCGTTTGAAAGACGGAGGGAGTTTTCGTATGAAAACGCGGCGGCGCCAAGGCACCGCCCCTACGTCAAGCAATCGGATCGCGTAGGGAACGGATTCATCCGTTCCGACGGAACACCCCCTGCACGTTGCCGTTGACATCGGGAGGGAGTGTGCTATAATGTAATTTGGAATAATTTATAAAAAAAGGGCGAAAACGATGCTGAAGATGTTTTTCTCGTTTTACAAGCCGTACAAGGGCTTGTTCCTTCTCGATATGTTTTGCACGGTGCTGGTGGCGGCAGTGGAACTCGCGTTCCCCGTGGCGACGCGCTATGCGCTCAATGACCTGATCGGCGTGGGGGCGTTTCCCGCGTTCTTCTGGGTGATGGCGGCGCTGTTCGTCGGGTATCTGGTGCGCGCGGCACTGCAGTACGTCGTCAGCTATTGGGGACACACGATGGGTGTGTTCATGGAGTGCGACATCAAGCGCACCCTCTTTGCACATATGCAAAAGCTTCCCTGCCGTTTTTACGATCAGAACCGCACGGGGCAATTGATGTCCCGCGTGACGTCCGATCTGTTTGAGATCGTGGAGCTGGCGCACCACGGTCCCGAGGACGTGTTGCTGTCGGCGGTCGAGCTGGTCGGCGCGATCGTCATCATGTGGACGCTCCAATGGCAGATGGCGCTGCTGTTGCTCATCATGGCGCCGATCATGTTTGCGTTCACGCTGTGGCGACGCAAGAAGATGGCAAAAAGTGCCCACGAGGTCAAGGATAAGATCGGTGTTATCAACAGCGACATCGAATCGAGCATCTCGGGCGCGCGCGTTGCCAAGGCGTTCGCCAACGAAGCGCACGAGATGAAAAAATTCGAAGGCGGCAACGAAAAATACCGTGCGGCGCGCCGCACGTTTTACCGCGAGATGGCGCTGTTTCATTCGGGTATGGAATTTTTCAGCTCGATTTTCCAAGTGGCGGTCATCGCGATGGGCGGCTGGCTCATTCTCTGCGACGGGATGCAACCCGAGGATCTGCTGACCTTCTCGCTGTATGTCGGCACGTTCGTTGCTCCCATTCGCCGCCTTGCCAACTTTGCCGAGCAATATTCGGTCGGCATGGCGGGCTTTAAACGGTTTTATGAATTGATGAACACCGCTCCCGAGATCGCCGACAAGGACGATGCGCTCGTGCTTTCGGACGTGAAGGGCGACGTGGAATATAAGGGCGTGACCTTCTCCTACAACGACGGCGACGCGGTACTGAGCGATCTGTCGATGACGGTGCAAGCGGGCAAGACGGTGGCGCTCGTCGGACCGTCGGGCGGCGGCAAAACGACGCTGTGCCATCTGCTGACGCGCTTCTACGAAGCGGAGGAAGGCACCATCACCGTCGACGGCATCGACATCCGCGACGTCACGATGGAATCGCTTCGCAAAACGGTCGGCATCGTGCAACAGGAAGTGATGCTGTTTGCGGATACCATCCGTGAAAACATCCGCTACGGTCGCCTCGATGCGACGGATGAGGAAGTGGAAGAAGCGGCGCGCCTTGCCGAGATCCACGACGACATTTTGCAGATGCCCGACGGCTACGACACCTTCGTCGGTGAGCGCGGACTGCGCTTGTCGGGCGGACAAAAACAGCGCGTGTCCATCGCGCGCATCTTCCTGAAAAACCCGTCCATTCTGATACTGGACGAGGCGACTTCGGCGCTGGATACCATCACCGAAGCCAAGATCCAAAAGAGCTTTGAGCGGCTCAGCGAAAACCGCACGACCTTGGTCATCGCGCACCGCTTGTCCACCATTCGTCACGCCGACCGCATCGTCTACATCGACGGTGACGGCATCCGCGAGCAAGGCTCGCACGAAGAACTGCTGGAACAAAACGGCTTGTACGCCGCACTTTACAACGCGATAAGGGAATGATCGGGATGAAGAAAGAATACGATGTATTGATCGTCGGCAGCGGCGTGGCGGGTGTGTACGCCGCGCTGAATCTGGAACCGGATGTGAGCGTGCTTGTCGTCTCCAAACGGGAGCTGACGCTGTGCAACAGCTTTTTGGCGCAGGGCGGTGTCGCCGCCGTGATCGATAAGGAAAACGACCACTATCGTCTGCATATCGCCGACACGCTCATCGCCGGTGGTTACAAGAACGATCTGCATTCCTTGCAGATCCTCGTCAACGAGGGTCCTGAGGATGTCCTGCGCATCATGAAGCACATGGACGTCGATTTCGACCGTGAGGGCGACCGCGTGAAGATGACGCTCGAGGGCGGTCACAGCCGTCGCCGCATCCTGCATCACAAGGATTCGACGGGACGCGAGATGACCGAAAAGCTGATCGCCGAGGCGAAAAAGCGTGACAACATCACCATGGTCGAAAACACCCAGCTTTGCTCGCTCACGCCGTGCGACGGCGGCTTTTGGGCGCTGTTGTTGCAAGACGATGAGCCGATCCAGATCGCCTGCTCCTATTGCGTGTTGTGCACGGGCGGCATCGGTCGCGTCTATCCCTACACCACGAACTCCGCCATCGCCACGGGCGACGGCATCGCCATCGCACACGAGATCGGCGCGAAGGTGAAGAACCTGCATCTCGTGCAATTTCATCCGACGGCGTTCGCCGCCGAGCAGGGACGCGAGCGGTTTCTGATCTCCGAGGCGGTGCGCGGCGAGGGCGCGAAGCTGCTCAACGCCGCCGAGGAAGAATTCATGCATCGCTACGATGAGCGCGGCGCGCTCGCTCCGCGTGACGTGGTGTCGCGTTGCATCATTCAGGAGTCGAAGCGCCAGGGAAGCGAGACGTTCTATCTTGACATTCGCCACAAGGGCGAGGAATTCATCAAGGATCATTTCCCGATGATCTATGCCCGTTGTCTGGAAGAAGGGGTGGACATCACCAAGGATCTCATCCCCGTATTCCCCTGCACCCACTATCTGATGGGCGGCATCGACGTGGGCATCTTCTCGAACACCGCGGTGGATCGTCTGTATGCCGCGGGCGAATGTGCTCACACGGGCGTGCACGGTGCCAACCGCTTGGCATCGAACTCGCTGCTGGAAGCGCTCGTCTTTTCGCGTCGCGCGACCTACGACATTTCGCGCCGCATGCGGCATGAGCAAAGCGGCGTGACGGTGCCGCCTCCTGCGATCCCCACCGGCGACAAGCCGCTCCCCAAGGGCTACCGCACCACCATCCGCAACATCATGCAAAAGGCGTGGTTTGTGGAGCCCGATCTCGACGCGGCGCGCGAGGGACTGCGTGTTGCGAACGACATCCTGCATGACCTGTGCGTCGGCGGCTACAAGCTGACGTCGGATTACATCGAGGCAAAGAGCCTTGCCACCGTGTGCGTCATCATCCTGAAAGAATTGCTCGAAGAAGCATAAAAAAAGGAGTATGTCGATCATGAGGAAACGTTGCGTGAAGATGTTTGCGGTATGCCTTGCGATGCTGTTGGCGGTGTGCCCGTCGACCGTTGCGGCGGAGTCCTGTTACGAAGTGACAGACCCGATACGAATTGAGAAAGTGGACGGCGTCAAGTGGTTCCCCATCCCCGAAAAGAAGCAGTACGACGACGCGTGGGAAGTGCAGTGCGTGAAGGGAAGCAACGGCTTTCAGCGCTACGACGACGATTTACAGGAGACCGGCTACCGCAACTTCCTCGACACGGAGTACGGTGAGAACGGTTCGCTGACCCTCACGCGCAACGGAAACGACGAGACCGAGGGCGTGTATGGGTCGAGCATTCGTACGCTTTGGTTTGATGAGGGAGTGGAACTCGACATTAAGACCGCCGACACCTTGTATTTTGATTTTGACGTGCAAGAGGGGACACAGTGGCGTGTGACACTTCGGTTTGAGGATGTTCTTGTGAACTTGACCAAAGTGATCGCCGATGCCGCGGGCTGCAACACCGTCACCGACTCCGACGGCGACGGCCCGAGCGGTCATTTCAGCGGAACGGTGAATTTGCAAACCGCCCTTCGCAACATCGCCGCAGAGATGGGCACAGAGTCGGCACAGGCGGCTGCGGTAGTGTTGAACAAGGAAAAAACATACGTGCCGGGGTTGCAGATCGCTTGTATCGGTGAGGTCGGTGCCTCGCTGACGCTCAACCGTATGCACATTTCCACCGCCGATGACACTAGCGGCGATCGTTGCCGCTTTGTGGATTTTAATTTGTTGCTGGGGGAAGAACCCTACGTTTATGTTCCGAACAATGTTGACGGCGACGAGACCGAACCGGAAAACAACGATCCCGTGTCGACCGAGCCTTCCAAGGCCGAACAGGAAACGCCGACAAACGACGATGCGTCGACGAAATCGGCGATCGGTTTGTCGATCGGCGGTGCGGTGTTGCTCATGGGGATCGCGTTGTGGATCTTTTTGTACAAACGAAAAAATCAAACCGCATGATACCAATGAAAAAGCGAGACGATCGTAAAAAATCGTCTCGCTTGTTTTATGTTCTTGTCAAACGGATGGTCCATGTGCTATAATGCGGGTAGCCTTACAGCGCAAAGGTGAGCTCGCGTCCCGACGGTTCGTAGCGGCGGCATTTGACACCTGTCATCTCGAGCATACGGCGCGACGCGCGCGTGGCATCGGTGTCGTGGTACTTGTCGTCGAGATACACCACTTCCTTGATGCCCGTTTGGATGATCGCCTTGGTGCATTCGTTGCACGGGAACAGGGTGACGTAGACGGTCGCTCCGCGAAGCGAGCCGATGTCCGCGTTCAGGATGGCGTTGAGCTCGGCGTGGCAAACGTAGAAATACTTCGTGTCGAGCGGCGTACCGTCGCGATCCCACGGCATCTCGTCGTCGGCACAACCCTTGGGCATGCCGTTGTAGCCGAGCGAGAGGATCTTGTGCTCGGGGCTGACGATGCAGGCGCCCACCTGCGTGGAATTGTCTTTACTGCGTTGTGCGGACAAGAGCGCGATGCCCATGAAATATTCGTCCCAGGAAATGTAATCTTCGCGTTTCACGCGACCACCCCTTTTTGGCTTTTTTGAACGTTTTTTAACAGTATAGCACACAATGTGTGGATTGACAAGAGGAAGGAGTTCCGCTATGAAGAAACGATGGCTTGCACTGACGGCGGCTTTGTTGCTGTGTCTGCAAGGACTGACCGCTTGCACCGAGGAAGCGGCATCCGACACGACAACGACCACCACCGCCCCCACTACCGCCACGACCGCGCCGCCCGTGCCGAGCGGCCCGTTTCACACCTACCTGAGCGATGAGGAGGTCACCACGCTTCTCGCCTCGCGCGTCGAAACGGCGCTTGCGGTGCCGTTTTGCATCAACGGGACACAAGCCGTTTTGGAAAAAGAGCGCGGTGTCTATTTCTTCTCGGTGAAGCCGGGCGAATACTGGGAGGAGCTGACCCCTTCCGCCGAAGGGTTTGAGGCGCAGTATATCACCCCGTTTGAGGAGGACAAAAAAATCAACGTGCTCAAGGCGAATGAGCCCGTTCGCGTACTTCTTTACAACGACACCGCCTATTGCTTTGTCGACGTGGTGTTCACGTCGCTTCCCGTGCTGTCGATGAACACGCAAACGCTCCCGCAGACGCTCAGCTACTTCGACAAGGACGAAGAGCAGGATGTCGTCTACGACAAAGAGGGTGAGCCGATCCCCTATGATCCCTACGGCGAGGTGGTCGACGACCCCGCAAAACCCATCGGCGACTACGATACCTTTATGGAAGTGACGCTCCTCGACGCCGAGGCGGACAGCCACGGCTACGACAACGGCTTCACAAGCAAGGCGCGCGCCCACATTCGCGGACGCAGCAGCCGTAACTACCCGAAAAACAGCTACAAGCTCGAGCTTCTCAAGGAAGAAGCAGGCGTGCTCAGCGAACGCAACGAGACGTTGCTCGGCATGCGCAGTGACGGCGACTGGAATCTGAACGGCATGTACGCCGAGCCGTCGAAGGTGCGCGACAAGGTGGCGGCGGATCTGTGGCTCGCCATCACCGAGGATCGCCAAACGACGGGCATTCGCAACGGTTACCGCTGTGAATACATCGAGGTGATCATCAACGGTCGCTACCACGGTCTGTATCTTTTGACCGAGCGCATCGACCGCAAGCAGCTCGACCTGCAGGAAAACGACCGTTTGTACTTCTCCGAGGGTGACCTCGGCAAATGGCACACCGACTTCCTGCATCCGAAGGATCCCACCGACGACGAGATCAGCGGCTATTCGCTCAAATGGCCCAAGGAATTCAAAGAGCCCTACACCGAGTGGCAACCGTTCGGTGAGCTGTGCAAACTGCTCGACTCCACCGGTTCGAAGGAATTCCGCGAAACCGTCCCCGAGATGATCGATCTCGACAGCCTGCTCGACTACGAGATCTTTGTGCAGACGATATGCGGCACCGACAACCTCATCCAAAACACCTTCTACGTGGCGCGTCAGCAGGAGGACGGAAGCTACCGTTTCTCGTTCCTGCCGTGGGATCTCGACCAGAGCTTCGGCGTGAATTGGCGCGGCGATGAGCCGTATCTCGTGTATGAAAATTACGAAGAGTTGACCTACCGCGATCTGCCGTTTTGGGTGTCGGGTACGATCGGTCAGCGTAACATCGACGGCTACATGGATCGTCTCAAGGCGCGCTACGATCAACTGCGCGACACGATCCTGAGCGATAAGGACATCATCAAGCGCGTCAACAACGCGCAGACGACCCTTACCGAATCGGGCGCATGGGCGCGCAACCAACAGCGCTGGCCCGACGGCGCATACGCCGCCGTCAGCCGTATTCGTGCGTTTGTCGTGGATCGCATGGCGTTCCTCGACGACAAGTATCAACCGTAAAAAAGGAGATTCCCCGTATGGATACCATTCAGATTCGCGGACTGCGCGTGTACGCCTACCACGGTGTGAAGGAGGAAGAAAAGCGCAAAGGGCAACCCTTTGTGCTGGACATCGATGTGTGCGCCGATCTGCAAGCGGCGTGCCAAAGCGACGACGTCACCGACACCATCAACTATTCCGATGTGACGAAGTGTGTCACGGCGACGATGCTCGCCGAGAAAAACGACCTCATTGAGCGCGCCGCCGAGCGTGTGGCGCAGGCGATCCTGTGCGAGTTTCCCGCGATCGAAGTGACCGTCACGCTCAAAAAGCCGCGCGCCCCCGTCGCCGCTGATTTTGAGTATATGGCGGTACGCATCACAAGGAGAAAAACGGTATGAAGATCCTTCTCGGACTCGGCGGCAACCTCGGTGACGTGCACGGGCAGTTCGACGCGGTGAAAGACGCGCTGTCCCATCTGCCGCACACGGTGGTATTGAGAGAAAGCACGCGGCGGCAAACCGCCCCCGTCGGCTATCTTGATCAGCCGGATTTTCTCAACAGCATCGTGGAGATCGAAACCGCGCTCTCGCCGCAGGCGATCCTCGGCGCGTGTCTCGGCATCGAAGCAACGCTCGGACGGGTGCGCACCTTCCCAAACGCGCCGCGCGTGGTGGACGTCGACGTGCTTCTTTGCGAAGGGTTTGAAAGCGACACGGCGGAGCTCACCGTACCGCACCCGCGGATGTGGGAGCGCGAATTTGTGATGACCCCGCTTTGCGAATTGTTCCCCGACGGAGAGGTGTACGGAAGAGCAGTTAAGGGCAATGAAGAATGAAAAATGAAGAGTGAAGAATGAAGGAGTCGGCTTCGCCGACGGAATGAAAAAAGGACGAGCGGTTTGCTCGTCCTTTTTGTATGTGTGTGGCTCTTGTAGGGACCGTCGTCCTCGACGGTCCGTTTACGAAACCGAGCCAACGGGCGCACACGCTACATCAAGCAATGTACATTATGTAGGGCGCGGATTTATCCGCGCCGTGATAATCCTACCGCATTTCGCGCGACCGTTCCCTTACGGGAACGCGGCGGTACCAAGGCACCGCCCTACGTCAACGGATGAGATCGCGTAGGGGACGATGCCCTCCATCGTCCCGTTTTAAAAAATGAATAACGCAAGAGTCGGCTTCGCGGACGGAATGAAAAACCCGAGGTGCTTCAAAGCACCTCGGGTTTTGTTATCAATTCTGTTCGTCCTCGATATAAATAAACGCACTCTCGCGCACCGCTTTGTCGGCGGCGACGGCGACCTTGAAGGCGCTGTACGCTTGCTCGATGTCGGGGGCGTGGGTGGGGCGATCCTCGATCATGTCGATGAGGGCGCACAGCTGTTTGTACATCGGCTTGTATTTGCTTTGCACGTTGATGATCTCGGTCTGTCCCGTCTCAAGTTTGAACAACTCGATGCGGTCGCCCATCTCGGTGTCGGTGCCGCGGTTGGCGTTCATCGTCATGCGGATGCGACCCTTGGTGCCGATGAACTCCTTGACGTTCGCCGAGGAGAAGGTCTGACCCCAACCGGCTTCGTAGTACGCCATAGCGCCGCTTTTCAGACGCATGATGATCAGTCCGTAGTTGACGATGCCGTCTTCGAGGTCACCGTCCACCGTCGCGCCCTGACCCATCACTTCCACAACGGGCGACCCCGCAAACCATTGCAGGATGTCCATGTAGTGCACGCCGCAGTCCAAAATGGGGGAGCAGTCGTGGAGCAGGCGCTTGTAGCGCGGCCAGTTGAGCGCGTGGTGGTTTTGCGTCATGCGCGCCACGCGCAGCTCGCCGATCTCGCCGTTCCAGATCAACTCGCGCATCTTGTTGTAGGTGTCGTTGTGACGCAGGATGTAGGCGATGAGGACCTTCAAGCCGTCCTTTTCCGCCGCCTTGACCGCGTGATAAAACTCCTTGCCTTCCGCCTTGGAGGTGGCGATGGGTTTCTCGCACAGGATGTGCTTCTTCGCAGCGATGCAATCCTTGAGGATCGGCAGGTGGGTGTTGACGTAGGTCGCGATGATCACGATGTCGATCTCGGGGAGATCCAGGAACTCGTGATAATCGGTACCGAAATGCTCGGCGTTGTATTTACGGGCGAACAGACGTGCTTGTGCCTCGTCGGTGTCCACCACCGCGACAACGCGAATGTTCTCACGCCAGTACATATCATCCAAATGGTCGCCGCCGATGTGGCCGCAACCGATGAGCATAATGCCGTAAACCTTATCCATGCTATGTTATCCCCTCTCAGTGGATTGCTTCGTACGCCTCACGCACCGTGCGCACCCCGATCAGGGTGACGCCCTCGGGCGCTTGCAGTCCGTTTCGATTTTGTTCCGGAAGCAAAATGCGGGTGAATCCCATGCGCGCCGCTTCGTGGACGCGCGCTTGTGCGCCGCTGACCGCGCGCACCTCGCCCGCGAGTCCGATCTCCCCGAATGCCATGGCGTTTTTCGGGAGCGGCGTGTCTTTCAAGCCGGAAATGAGCGACAGCGCCACCGCAAGATCCGCCGCCGGTTCGTCCAGCCGCAGACCGCCCACCACGTTGACGTAGACGTCGAGCGTGGAGAAAAAGTACCCCGCGCGTTTTTCCAACACCGCCAACAGCAGGTTCAGACGGTTATAATCAAAGCCCGTCGACATACGCCGTGCGTTGCCGAAAGCGGACGGGGTCACAAGCCCCTGCACTTCGGCAAGAAGCGGGCGGGTGCCCTCCATCGAGCAGGCGATGCAGGTGCCGCTGACGCCCTCAAGGCGTCCTTCGAGCAACATCTTCGACGGATTCTCCACCTCGCACAGTCCCTTGTCCTGCATTTCGAACACGCCGATCTCGTTGGTGGAGCCGTAGCGGTTCTTGGCACAGCGGAGCAAACGGTAGGTGGTGTGGCGGTCGCCCTCAAAGCTGAGCACGCAGTCGACGATGTGTTCCATCACCTTGGGGCCGGCGATCGCGCCGTCTTTGTTGACGTGTCCGACGATGAACACAGGCAGGTCGACCGCCTTGCAGGCTTGCATGATCGCGGAGGTGCATTCGCGCACCTGCGTCACACTGCCCGCACCCGAAGCGACGGAGGCAAGCGTCATCGTTTGGATGGAGTCGACGATCAACAATTGCGGACGGGAAGCCTCCACCGCGGCCAGCACCGTGTCGAGATCGTTCTCGCACAGCACGAAGAGCCGCTCGGTGTCCACGCCCAGTCGCGTGGCGCGCAGGCGGATCTGCCGCGCGGATTCCTCGCCCGAAACATACAAAATATCGTGCGTCTTTCCGAGGTTGGCGCACACCTGAAGAAGCAGAGTGCTCTTGCCGATGCCGGGATCACCGCCGATGAGCATCAGCCCGCCCGGGACAATGCCGCCGCCGAGCACACGATCCAACTCCGAAAGACCGGTTTTCAGGCGCTGTTCATCCTGCTCGGAAATGTCCGAGAGCTTTTTGACCGCGGCGGCGGAAACCGTCTTGACCGCCGTCGGTGACGACTTGGAACGAAGCTCCTCTTGCAGGGTGTTCCATGCGCCGCAGGACGGACATTGACCGCTCCAACGTGCCGCTTCGCCGCCGCACTCCGTGCAGACAAACACGCTCTTCACCTTGGGTGCCATCGCCCGTCCCTCCTTTATATATACATATTCCAACAAAAATCCACCGTCAGTATAGCACAGTGAGTTGATTTTTCAAGAGGTTTTGGAAATTTTCTTGCCGAAATCGGACAAAAAGGTGAGAAGCGTTTCCCCGACATCCCGACAACGGCAGGGGAAGAGCGCTTTCAGTTCGGGGACGGCATTTTCCATCAGATAAGGATGCCCGACCTTTTGCATCAGCGGCAGGTCGTTGAAATTGTCGCCGAAGGACATCACATCCTTGGGGTCGATGCCGGTCGCGCGGCAGATGTCGTCGAGCCCCGTACCTTTGTCGGACAGCGTGAAATCGAGCCATTCCTGCCCGGCCACGGCGATTTGGAAGGTATCGCTCCACGCATCGAAGCGGGGGGCGACCGCGCGGATGTCGGCGTGATGGGCGCTGACCTTGATGATCGGCTCGGCGATCTTGTCGACCGACGTGACGACCTGTGTACGGTAGCCCAAAAGATCGCGGATAAGATGCACGTATTCGTCGGATTTCGGGAGCAGATAACATTGCTCCGCACCCGAGATCATCACGTCCATGTCGGGGACGGCGAGGATCTCGTCGATGAGCGCGTGTGCTTTTTGGGGATCGAGCGGCGTTTCGGACAGCAACCGATCGCCGTCAAATACCACCGCGCCGTTTTCGCAGATGAAAAAGATCTCCTCGGCAACGGGGGCGAACATCCGCCGCAGGCGGTCGTGCTGGCGACCGCTCGCCACCGCAAAGACGATGCCGCGCGCGAGCACGTCGCGGATGATCGGAAAATAGCGGTCGGACAATTCCCAGTCGCCCTCCTGAAGCAGGGTGCCGTCGATATCACAGGTGATCATTCGGATCATAGAACACGTCTCCTCTTAGTGCCAACAGTCAATTTTGAAGTATTATAGCCCCGATTCGACTTCGGTGCAAGATAAATTTCAGAAAAAGTTTACAGTTTCGACGTGAAGCGCTCTTGCTTTTATGCAAGGTTGCCTCTATAATGAACCTACTTATAAATGTTGATACTTGCGAACTTTTCCATAGAAGGTGATACTGTGTCCAAATTCAGCGTGAAAAAACCACTCACCGTATTGGTGGCGGTGATCGTCGTGCTGGTGCTCGGTGTGGTGTCGTATACGCGCATGACACCCGATCTGCTCCCGAATATCAACCTGCCGTACGTCATCGTGGTCACGCCCTATCCCGGTGCGACACCCGAGGCGGCGGAGCGCGAGATCTCCAAGCCGCTCGAGCAGGCGATGGCGACGCTCGAAAACATCGTGACGGTCAGCTCGTCCTCGGCGGCGAACTATTCGATGGTCACGATGGAATTCACCGAAACGGCGAACATGGACAGCATCACCGTTGATGTGTTGCAGAAGATCAACACCGTCGAAGGCAACTGGAGCGAGATGGTCGGCACGCCGATCATTTTGAAGCTCAACCCCAATATGCTCCCCGTCATGGTGGCGGCGGTCGACAAAGAGGGCCTCGACACCATTGAGTTGTCGACGTTCGTGAAGGAGAACGTCCTCACGGCGCTCGAAGGCACTTCGGGCGTGGCGAGCTTGACGGTGGAAGGACTTCTCGAGGAATCCGTTGCCGTGACCATCGACGCCGACAAGATCGCCGCCTTGAACGATACGTTGCGCGGCAAAGTGGACAAGGAGCTTAACGACGCGAAAGAAGAACTCGACAACGCCCAAGCCGAGATCGACAGCGGTAAGGCGGAGATCGAAAGCGGCAAGCAAGAGCTGGAAAACGGCAAGGATGAACTGAATCAACAGACCGCCGATGCCGAACACCAGATCAACGAAAAACAGCAGGAGATCAATGCCGCGCGCGTGGAGATCAAAACGCAGTTGATCACGTTGAAGGATCAGCTCGCCGCGCTGGAAGAGACCGAAGGCCAGCTGTCGGCTATCGTGAACGGCGTGCTGGAATGGGAAAAAACGATCGAGACCTTGCAGGCGGAGATCGCCTTGATGCAGGAATTGCAGGCGACGTGGCCCGAACTGAAAGCGCAGAAAGACACCTTTGACGGCATGATCGCCGTGATCGAAGCGAACACCTCGCTTACACCTGAGCAAAAGGCACAGGCGATCGCGGAATTGAAAGCGGATCCCGCTTACGTGCAGGCGATGGCGGATCACGCCGAGGCGGAGGCGCTTCTTGCCGCGCGCGGTCAAACGGCGGAGACCCTGCCGCTGTATATCGTGTCGTTGCAGACACAGCTGGCGGCGGCGCAAAGCGGCTTGGCCGCTCTCGATCAGGTGCTCGCAGAGCTCGGCATGGACCGCGAAACGCTCGTATCGAGCATGGAAGAGTTGACCGCCGGCAAGGCACAGCTGACCGACGCGATCGCGATGCTGGAAGCGACGCTTCTGGATCTCGACGCCGGCGAGGTCCAACTCAGCGAGGCGCTCAAAACCCTGCAGTTGCAAAAGACGGCGGCGATCCTCGAAATGAGCACCGCCACCGCGCAACTGCTCAACGGTGAACTGCAGTTGCAAAGCGCACAGGCGCAGATCGACGAAGGACTCAAAGCGTTTGAGGAAGGTCGCAAGACCGCCTACGCGCAATCGGATATGGAAGCGGTGCTGACCAAAGAGACGGTCGCGCAATTGCTCATGGCGCAAAACTTCTCGATGCCCGCGGGCTACGTCGAGGAAGACGGCATCAGCACGCTGGTGGGTGTCGGTGACACGATCGGCAGCATCGAAGAACTGCGCGACACGGTGCTTCTCGACCTGCGCATGGAGGGCGTTGCCCCGATCCGTCTGTCGGACGTCGCAACGGTGGAGCTCGTCGACAACAGCGACGACGTGTTTGCGCGCGTCAACGGTCGCGACGGCATCATCTTGTCCTTCTCCAAGCAGTCGACTTACGCGACCGCCGAAGTGTCGAAAAATCTGCTCAGTCGCTTTGAAGAGCTCTCGGCCGAATATCCCGGTCTGCATTTCTCGCAGCTGATGGATCAGGGCGACTTTATCTACCTGATGGTGGATACCATCGTGCAAAACCTGCTCGTCAGCGCACTCTTCTCGGTGCTGATCCTGTTCTTGTTCCTCAAAGATATCAAGCCGACCTTTATCACCTTATGCAGCATTCCGCTGTCGGTGCTGTTTGCGCTCGTGCTGATGTATTTCTCGGGCGTGACGCTCAACCTGATCTCGATGTCGGCGCTCGCCGTCTCGATCGGTATGCTCGTGGATAACTCGGTCGTCGTCATCGAAAACATCTACCGCTTGCGCTACAAGGGCGTCGATCCCATCCGCGCGGCGGTGTCGGGTGCGTCGCAGGTGGCAGGCGCGATCGCCGCGTCCACGCTGACGACCATCTGTGTGTTCCTGCCCATCGTGTTCGTCGAGGGACTCACCCGTCAGCTGTTCTCGGATATGGCGCTCACCCTCGGCTACGCGCTGATGGCGAGCTTGATCGTGGCACTCACTCTGGTGCCGTCGATGTCGGTGCGTCTGTTGCGTAACAACAAGGAACGCACCCACAAATGGTTTGACAAATTCATCGCGGTGTACCGCCGCATCCTCGCCGCGTGCCTCAACCGTAAGGTGTGGGTGATCCTCGCATCGGTCGGTTTGCTTGTCATGTCGGTGGGACTTGCGTTGATGCGCGGCTTCACCTTCATGCCGCAGATGAGCTCGGTGCAGATGACCGTCACCGTCACCGGCAGTAAGGAACACACCGTCGACGACCTCAAAGCGGACACCAACGAAGCGATGGCGCGCATCCTGGAGATCGAAGGCATCGAAACGGTCGGTGCCGTCATCTCGGCGGGTAACAGCACGAGCGGCTCGTCCATGCTCAGCGGCAGTTTGCTCAGCGGCGGCGCGGGCGCGTCGTTGCAGTCGACGATGTACGTCATTTTGGAAGAAAGCTATCTGAAGCAAAGCTACGATATCGCCGCGCAGATCAACGAGATGTGTGCGGATCTGTCGTGCGAGGTGGAGGCCAGCGGTTCGAGCATGGACAGCATGATGGTGCTGTTCGGCGGCAGCGGTCTGACCATCAACCTCTACGGCGAGGAGACGGAAGCACTCCAGCAAGCGGCGGTCGAGGTCGCGGACATTGTCGGTTCTCTCAAGTCGGTCGCCTCGGTGGACAACGGCATGGGCGAGACCGATCCCGAACTGCATTTCTCCGTCGATAAGGCGAAAGCCGCCGCCAAGGGATTGACGGTCGCGCAGGTGTACCAGGAGATCGCCAAGGCGCTCACGACGGACGTGACGGCGACCACCCTCACCGAAAACGGCAAGACCTACGACGTGATCGTCAGCAGCGGCAGTGTGCCGTCGCCGTCGGAGCTTTCGGACTACACCTTCACGGTGAAAAACGCGAAGGGCGAAGAGGAAGAGGTCGCACTGAAGGACGTGGCGACCGTCAAACAACTGCAGTCGCCCAAAACCATCACGCGCATGGATCAGCGCCGCTACATGACGATCACTGCGGAGCTGAACGAAGGCTACAACGTCACGCTCGTCACCTCCGACGTACAAAAACTGCTCGAGAGCTACGAAGCGCCCGAGGGTGTGACGATCGAATTTGCAGGCGAAAACGAAGCCATCATGGACGCGATGTCGCAGATGATGGTCATGTTGCTCCTCGGCGTGCTGTTCGTGTACCTCGTCATGGTCGCGCAGTTCCAGTCGCTCAAATCGCCCTTCATCGTCATGTTCACGATCCCGCTCGCGTTCACGGGCGGCTTCCTCGGACTGTTGATCTGCGGCTTTGAGGTCAGCGTCATTTCGATCATCGGCTTTGTCATGCTGACGGGCATCATCGTCAACAACGGCATCGTGCTCGTTGACTACGTCAATCAGCTCCGCGCGGACGGCATGTCGAAGCGCGAAGCGCTCATCGAGGCCGGTGCCACGCGTATGCGTCCGATCCTGATGACCTCCATCACCACCATCCTCGGTCTGTTTATGTCGGCGCTCGCAACGGGCACGGGCAGTGAGATGATGCAACCGATCGCCGTGGTGTGCATCGGCGGCATGATCTACGCCACCATTATGACGCTGTTCGTCGTCCCCGTGATGTACGACCTGTTCAACCGCAAAGAGGCGTTCAAGGTCATCACCGACGAGCAGCTCACCGAAGTGGACGAATAAGGAGTCGGCTTTGCCGACGGAATGAAAAAACGAGGTGCTTTTGCACCTCGTTTTTTGTTGTTATGCGGAGGGCGTTCAACCCTTGCCTCCCTCATTGAGGGTGACTCCCCACATGGGTGGGGAGATGTCACCGTAGGTGACAGAGGGGACCGCCGCCGTAGCGGGTGGCAAAACCGTAGGTTTTGACGGAGGGAGTTTTTATACAAAACGCGGCGGCACCAAGCGTTGCCCTACGTCAATTGATGAGATCGCGTAGGGGAGGGCCTCCGTGCCCTCCCGTGATGGGATTCCACGGGCGCACGCTTCAGGTGCGCCCCTACGAAATTGTAAGGGGCTGGGTGTAGGGGACGATGCCCACATCGTCCCGCGGTCGATGTGATGCATCAACCCATCAACACATACGTAAGCGCCAGGATCAGTTCGATCGCCGCGCCTTCGCACAGCAACAACAGCAACACGGCGGCGATCAGCAGGCGGTCGTCGCTCGCACTCACAGACAGATTTGCCACCTCGTTACGATCCCTCCTTTTGGTCGGCGATGCCCTTGATCAGCGGCAGGAGCTTGACGAGCTTCATCATCTGCGTCGCATCGTCGAGCCGTTTTTGCCGTTCCTTTTGCAGATGCGGACGAAGCGCTTTGAGCAGAGCGGCGTTGTCGTCCTCCTGCCCGAGCTGACCGAGAAGCGGCAACAACTGCAGTATGGGGCCCAGATCGGGCAGGTCGGGCATCGGCGGTTCGGACGGTGCGGCGGGAGCGTCGGCGGTGAACGCCGCCATCAGCTCCTCGATGCGTTTTACGCTGTCAGGGGAGGAGAGCAGTCGATCCAGTTTGTCGTTGAGATCCTCCATGTACACCGCTCCTCCCGTTCGGTCTTGTGTTTTGTCACCGCATCGTGTATACTTATTTCATAAATTGCGCGAGGTAGCGTCTCACCGCAGGGGAGTTCAACAGCGCCTCGGCTTTTTTGGGATCACCCACGAGGGACGCGAGCGCCTTTTTGCTGTCCTCGGACAGCGAGGCCGTCAGCGCCTCGGCGCCGCCGTCGGCGACGGTGCGGGCGAGTTGTTCGGGCGGCACGCCCAGTTTTTTGGAAGCGTATTGCAACAACGCAGTCATTTGCGCGGGGGTCGGTTGGTTCATACAGGATCACGCTCCGATGCGATAAAAATTTGTTTGAGAAAAGGGGGCTTGCCGTATGGTCGTGTTGGTGGTGTCGGACACCCACGGAGACGAAGCGGCACTCAGGGCGGTGCTCAAAAAAGAACTGCGCGCTCACGCCGTGATCCATCTCGGAGACGGCGCGCGTGAAGCGGCGCGCCTGCAAAGCGAGGAAGCGCGCCCGTGGCACATCGTCTGCGGCAACTGCGACATCGGCTGTTCGGAACCGCCGCGCAAGCTGGTGACGCTCGGCGGCGCGAAGCTGTACCTCACGCACGGACACGCCGAGCGCGTCAAATCGAGCCTGCTGACGCTGTGCTACACGGCGATGGAGCAGGAGGCGAAGGCGGCGCTGTTCGGACACACACACGCTCCGTGCGTGCAGTTTCAAAACGGTGTCCTGCTGTGCAACCCCGGCAGTTTGGCGGCGGCGCGTACCTATGCGCTTCTGACCGCGGACGGCGGCGAGGTCACCGCCGCGATCCATACGCTGTGACGACAGTCCATCCTATGCGAAACGGACGGCATTTGTGCATTGTTTCACATAATTCCCCCCAAAAAAGTTGAAAATTTTATGTCGGGAAATGCCGTTATCCCATTGCAAAGGATGTCGAATGATGCTATAATCGTAAACGAAATTGAAAAATTCATTTCAGGAGGGGTTTCGATGACCGGAGCCAAAGTTGCAGAAGAATTGTTCACCAAGGAAAAACAAGTGGCGCCGCTGCGCATCATCGCGCTCAGCTCGGCAACCGAGCTCGGTGACCGCATTGATCATTATCTGACCGCCTGGGCGAAAGGCACCAACTACGAGCAGGATACGTTCCTCGTCCCGTCGGAGTGCCCGCGTTTCTCGTCGGGCGACGGCAAGGGCCTCATCAAGGAAAGCATCCGCGGTGATGACCTGTACATTCTGGTGGATGTCGGCAACTACGCCTGCACCTACAACTACTTCGGTTACGAGAACCGTATGTCTCCCGATGACCATTATCAGGATCTCAAGCGCATCATCCAGGCGGCGGGCGGTAAAGCGCACCGCATCAACGTCGTGATGCCGATCCTCTACGGCGGTCGTCAGCATCGCCGCAACTACCGTGAGTCGCTCGACTGCGCCGCGGCGTTGCAGGAGCTGACCGCGATGGGCGTGTCCAACATCGTCACGTTTGACGCGCACGATCCCCGCGTGCACAACGCGATCCCCCTGACCGGCTTTGACAACATCATGCCGTCCTATCAGGTTCTCAAGTCGCTGTTCCATTCCGTTCCGGACATTCATCCCGATCGCGATCACATGATGGTCATCTCCCCCGACGAGGGCGCGATGAACCGCAATATGTTCTATGCGTCGGTGATGGGCGTGGATCTCGGTATGTTCTACAAGCGCCGTGATTTCTCCCGCGTGGTCAACGGTCGCAATCCGATCGTCGCGCACGAATATCTGGGCAACTCGGTCGAGGGCAAGGATGTCTTCATCGCGGACGACATCATCAGCTCGGGCGAGTCGATGCTCGATATCGCCTACGAACTCAAGAAGCGCAACGCGCGCCGCATCTTCACCTATGCGACCTACGCGCTGTTTGTCAACGGTCTTGAGGTGTTCGACAAAGCGGTGGCGGACGGCGTGCTGGACGGCGTGTTCGGCACCAACCTGACCTATCGTCGCCCCGAGCTTGCCGAGCGCAGCTGGTTCCATGAGGTCGATGTCTCCAAGTACGTGGCGTACTTCATCGCCGCTTTGAACTGCGATGTGTCGGTATCCACCATCGTGGATCCCCACGCGAAGATCAAGCAGCTTCTGGCGGAGTATCGCGACAACTGATCCGTATCGTATGTTCGAAGGGGTTGTCGCGTTAAAGGTATTTTGCACAAAGTACAAACCTCTTGGCTCCCCTTGTCAGGGGAGCCGGCACGGCAAAGCCGTGACTGAGGGGTAGTTTTCTCTCCCTCCGTCATCGCCTGCCGGCGATGCCACCTCCCTCATCAAAGGGAGGCGAGATGTGGTAACACGAATTTGTGCAATGTCCCCTTAACGCGATAGCCCCTTCTTCTATGTATCGCAAAGGAGGACCGGTATGCGCAAACGATCGGCGGCGCTTCTTGCGGCGTGTTTTCTGCTGTTCGGCGGTTGCACAACGGCGCACCCGACGCCGCAAACCAAGCATTTTACGGCGCTCGACACCGCGTGTGCGGTGTCGCTCTACGACGGCGAAAACGAGGAATTGCTCACCGCTTGTGTCGCAGAGACGGCGCGGCTCGAGCGTTTGTGGTCGCGCACGGTGTACGACAGCGACGTTGCGCGGGTCAACGCCGCCAAGGAGACGACGGTGTCCGAAGAAACAGCGGCGCTGTTGACGCGGGCTGTGTCGTGGAACGCGAAAACCGACGGTGCATTTGACGTTACCGTCGCACCCTATAAAGATCTGTGGATGCAGGCGGACGGCGGCGACACACCGCCCTCGACGGCGGAGTTGGAAAAAGCGGGCGAGCGGGTCGGTACCGACCTTGTCACCGTCAAAGACACACGGGTGGCGGTACCGTTCGGCACACAACTCGATCTCGGCGGCATCGCCAAGGGTGCGGTCGCGGATGCGTTGACCCGTCTGCTCAAGGACGGCGGCGCGACGAGTGCGCTCATCGATCTCGGGGGCAACATCACCGCTGTCGGTCGCAAGCCCGACGGCGCGGCGTTCGTCATCGGCATCGAAGATCCGCGCGATCCGTCGCGGTTGATCGCCAAGGTGGCGCTGTCGGATGCCACGCTCTCCACCTCGGGATCGTATGAACGGTATTTCGAGATCGGCGGCAAACGGTATTCGCACATCCTCGACCCAAAGACGGGGCGACCCGTTGAAAACGACCTGCTGTCGGTGACGATCCTCAGCGCCTCCGCGACCGACGCGGACGTGCTGTCGACAGCGTGCTTCGTGATGGGGTATGACCGTGCAAAGGCGCTGGTAGAGACGCTCGAAGGGATCGAAGCGGTGTTTGTGTTGCAAAGCGGCGAGGTCGTCATGACCGACGGGGTGCAAGAGGCGTGACAATGTAAAAAAATCGTCCGAAAATGCCAAAAAAATTGTCCACAGCTATTGTCGTTTTCGATTTTATTTGATATGATGAAAGATGGTAAGATTACGTCTCCCGAAGAGAGGCGACGATAAAAAGGAGGAATTCCGAAATGAACGTTTTTGGTCTTGAGGTCAATGTGAAGAACCTGCCGTTGCTGGACAAGGGTTACATCCCCATGGCGGCGTTCTGCAAGGCGTTTGAGGCATCCGCCGCGAACGGCAAGGAGATCGCGGTGGCGGTGGAGCGCAACCAGGGCTATACCGCGGTGCGTAAGATGAAGATCCACGGCACCGAGGAGATGGCGCAGGCGGATCGCGTCTACGTCGAGCGTACGGTCAAGATGCTGCTGTGGGCGTACGGCGGCTGGAAGGTGTACATCTGCGGTGACGATGCGATTGGCGCGTTCATTGCGGACACCTATAAAGTCGGCGGCGCGCGCGAGTTCGATGCCGATTTCATGGGCAACGTCTACGAAAAAGAGTTCACCGTCGTGTCGGTCCCGTATGATCAGACTCCGGCGGAGAAATCCGGCGCCAAGCCGGTCGGTCGTCACCTCGACGGCTGCCGCATCGGTTTCGATGCGGGCGGATCCGACCGCAAGGTCTCCGCGGTCATCGACGGCGAGTCGGTGTATTCCGAGGAGGTCGTGTGGTTCCCGAAAACCAACAGCGATCCCGACTACCACTTCGAGGGCATCGTCGCGGCGATGAAGACCGCGGCCTCCAAAATGCCGCGCGTCGATGCGATCGGTGTGTCTTCGGCGGGTATCTACGTCGACAACCGCGCGATGGTTGCGTCTCTCTTCATCAAGGTCCCGAAGGACGACTTTGACAAGAAGGTCAAAGACATCTATATCCGTGCCGCCAAAGAGATCGGCGACGTGCCGCTTGAGGTCGTCAACGACGGCGACGTGACCGCGCTTGCGGGTGCGATGAGCCTGGGCGAGAACGAGATCCTCGGCATCGCGATGGGTACGTCCGAAGCGGTCGGCTACGTCGACAAGGACGGCAACATCACCGGTTGGCTTAACGAGCTGGCGTTCGCTCCCGTGGATCTGCAGGACGACGCGATGGTCGACGAGTGGTCGGGCGATAAGGGCTGCGGCGTGAAGTACTTCTCGCAGGACAGCGTCATCAAGCTTGCGCCGCGTGCGGGCATCGTTCTGGACGAGTCCCTCTCCCCGGCGGAGAAGCTCAAGGTCGTGCAAGCGGAGATGGACAAGGGCAGCGAAGCCGCCCGCGACATCTATCGCTCCATCGGCACCTACCTCGGCCACGCGCTGGCGTACTACGCGACCTACTATCAGGTGGCGCACGTGCTGCTGCTCGGTCGCGTGATGTCGGGTGAGGGCGGCGACCTCGTCATCGAGGAAGCGCGTCGTGTGCTCGCCGACGAATACAGCGAAGTGACGGGCGTGGAGCTCCATCTCCCCGATGAGAAGTTCCGCCGCGTGGGTCAATCCGCCGCCGCCGCGTCTCTGCCGCAGATCGGCTGATCGATTGGATAAAACTTCAAAACCGCCGTGGGCTTGCCCACGGCGGTTTTTCTTGATTTTTTGCGCGATGTATTGTACACTACTGGTATATGCAGTATTTCGGAAAAAGGGGCGGTTTTCATGATCGCAGAGATCCTCGCCGTCGGCACGGAGCTGTTGCTCGGCGACGTGCACGACACCAACAGCACCTATCTGTCGCAACAGCTCGCGCAGATGGGCATTTCGGTGTGCCATCGCCAAACGGTGGGGGATAACCCCGTGCGGTTGCGCGCGGCGATCCGTCTGGCGCTGTCGCGTGCGGATGTGGTGATCCTCTGCGGCGGTCTCGGACCGACCCCTGACGATTTGACCAAAGAATGTGCCTGCGAGGAGCTCGGCGTACCGCTCGTGCTTCACGAGGAATCCCTCTCGCGCATCCGCGGCTACTTTGAGCGAAGCGGGCGCGTGATGAGCGATAACAACCAAAAGCAGGCGATGATGCCCGAAGGCGGTGTGGTGTTCCGAAACGACCACGGCACCGCCCCCGGTTGCGCGGTCGCGAAGGACGGCAAGCATCTGCTGATCTTCCCCGGTCCTCCGCGTGAGCTGAAGCCGATGTTTGAGCAAGCGGGCAAGGCGTATCTCCGTCCGTTGTGCGATGCGGTGCTTCGCTCCCACACGGTGCGCGTGTTCGGACTCGGAGAATCGGCGGCGGCCGCGATGGTCGCGCCGCTTCTCGACAGCGAGAATCCCACCGTCGCGCCCTATGCGAAAGCGGGCGAGATGTATTTTCGCGTGACCGCGAAGGCACATACCGCCGACGAAGCGGATGCGCTGTGCGCGCCGATGTTGGAAGAACTGTGCCGCACGCTCGGCAGTGCGGTCTACGGCGTTGACGTGCCGTCGCTCGAACAAGCGGTGGTGACGGGGCTTGCCGATGCTCACAAAACCGTTGCCACGGCGGAATCCTGCACGGGCGGTCTTGTCAGCGAACGGCTCACCTCCGTGTCGGGGGCGTCGGCGGTGTTTTCGACGGGGGTGTGCGCTTACAGCGGCGAAGCCAAGGAAGCGCTGCTCGGTGTGCCGCATGACGTGATCGCCCAAACGGGCACCGTCAGCGCGGATACGGCCGTCTGGATGGCACGCGGTGTGCGAGCGCGGGCAAATGCGGACATCGGCGTGTCGGTGACGGGGTCGGCAGGACCGACCCCGTGCGAAGGAAAGCCCGTCGGTACGGTGTTTGTGGCGCTGAGCGCCGAAGAAGGCGATTTTGTGCGCGCACTCAATCTGACCCATCGCACCGACCGCGACTACATTCGCACCGTGGCGGCGTCGCATGCGCTGGACATGGTGCGTAAGGCGCTTGGCGGCGATCCCGTCGGCGAGCGCTACGAAGACCATTGCGAATAAGGAAAGCGACTATGAAATCACACGTTCTTTACATAAAAATCATCGCGATGCTGGCGATCATTGCCGTCGGTGCCATGGGATTGAGTTACGGTTTGCATATCGGAACGCCCGCGAAAACGCCCCCGGTGTCGAATCCGACGGCGAGCGATGGCACGTTCACCATTGTCACCTCGTTTTATCCCATCTACACGATGACCGCCATGATCGCCGACGGCATCGATGGGGTGGAGGTCATCAATCTGGTGGACAATCACGTCGGTTGCCTGCACGATTATCAGATGACCGTCGAGGATCGCAAGACGCTTGAAAAGGCGGATGTGCTGGTCATCAACGGAGCGGGCGCAGAGCCGTTTTTGGAAGCGGCGCTCGACACGATGCCCGACCTCAAAGTCATCGATCTTTCGGCGGTGCTGGACGATTTGATCGCGTCTTGCGACGATCACAGTCACGACCACGACCACGGTCATGCCGACGGTGTCAACAGTCACACGTGGGTGTCGCCGCGGCAGTATGCGGTGATGTTCAACCATCTGTCGTTGCTGTTGTCCAAGCTGGATCCGTCGCACGTGAGTGACTATACGGCGCGCAGTGTGCCGCATCAGGAGCAGATCATCAACCCGATGGTGCATCGGGTGGAGACCGCCGCCGCGGCGTTTCACGGCGTGCCGACGGTGCTTCTCCACGATTCGATGGCGTATCTGGCGCGTGACCTCGGACTGAACGTGGTAGCTTCGCTCAACGTCGGTGAGGAATCCGCCGTCGACAGCCACGCGCTCAAAGAGGCGGAAGAAGTGCTCCGCTCGTGCGACCGAGCGCTCATCCTCGGCGACGCGCAGTACGGCACCGACAGCTATTTGACAGAGCTGTGCGAGGACACCACCGTGATCGCGGTGGACATCGTGGTCAGCGGCGAGGAGGCGTCCACCGCATGGGTTGACGCGATGACGGCACTTTCGGAAAGTTTGGAGGCGGCAGTGTGAGCACACATCACAAGGATTCCTGCGGTTTGCATTGCCTGCAGGTCAGCAGTCTGACGGTGGAACTGTCGGGCAAACGCATCGTCAGCGACGTACACCTTCACGCGCATTGCGGTGAGCTGACGGCGATCATCGGGCGTAACGGCGCGGGCAAATCCACGCTGATGAAAGCGATGATCGGAGAATTGAAATACAAAGGATGCATCACCTTCAGCGGACACGGCGGTACGCCGACCCCGCATCGACCGCGTTGCGGCTACGTGCCGCAGTCGATCGAGCTGGATCGCAGCTCCCCTTTGACGGTGCAGGATCTTCTGCTGTGCTACACCTCGCGGTGGCCGGTGTTTTTCCCGCGTCGCAAAAAAACGATCGCCGCGCTGAAGGCACATTTGCAGACGTTCGGAGCGGACGGCTTGTTGAAAATGCGGGTCGGCGCGCTTTCGGGCGGCGAGCTGCAACGCGTGTTGCTGGCGCTTGCCATGTGGGATCATCCCGATGTGGTGCTCTTGGATGAACCCGTGTCGGGCGTGGACAACGAAGGGTTGCAGGTGTTTTACGAATTGATCGACCGTCTGCGGGTGCAGGATATGCTCGTGGTGCTGATTTCTCACGATCTTCCGTTCGTGCGTGAAAAAGCGGACCGCGTGATCCTGCTCGAGGGCGGATGCGTCGCGGCGAGCGGCACACCGAAATCGGTGTTCGCGACCGAGGCGTTTGAACGGGCGTTTCCCGTCGAAGCGCGAAGGGAGGCGGAGTGAATGGATCTGATCCGGCCGTTTCTTGACTATGAATTTATGCGCAACGCCCTGTTTGCGGTGTTGCTCATCATGCCGCTGTTTGCCATCCTCGGTACGATGGTGGTCAACAACGGGATGGCATTTTTCTCGGATGCTCTCGGACACTCGGCGCTCACGGGCGTGGGCATCGGGGTGCTTCTCGGTATGAGCGATTACGAATGGCCGATGATCGTGTTTGCCGTCGTGTTCGCGTTGCTGATGAACCGCGTGCGCCATGCGTCGCGCGGACGCGCAGACACCGTCATCGGGGTGTTCTCGTCGTGCGGTGTGGCGCTCGGGCTAGTGCTGTTGTCGCGCGGCGGCAATTTCCAAAGCTACCAAAGCCTGCTCATCGGCGATATTTTGAACGTCACGCCCGATCGTTTGTGGGTGTTGCTTGCCGCGCTCGCGGCGGTGATCGTCGTGTGGATGTTTTCGTTCAACCGCTTTTTGGCGGTGAGCATCAGCCCCACCCTTGCCAAAACCCACCGCGTGGCGGTGTGGCTGTACGATCGGTTGCTCGTTGTGGTGACGGCGGTGGTCGTGATGCTCTCCATCCGCATCGTCGGATTGCTCATCATCAACGCGATGCTGATCCTCCCGGCGGCGGCTTCGCGCAATGTGGCGCGCTCCATGCGGAGCTACCATGTGCTCGCTATGGTGTTCGGTTTGTTTTCGGGTCTGTTGGGGCTTGTGCTGTCGTATTACAACGAGGCGGCGGCTCCCGGTCCGATGATCGTGCTGTGTGCGGCGTCGGTGTTTTTCGGCACGCTGTTCTTGGCGCGTAAAAAGTAAGATTGTTTTAAGGAGTGAGGCGTATGAAACGGATGACAAAATGGATGACGTTGCTTTTGACGATGGTGTTGCTCGTCGGCGCATTGCCGGTGTCGGCGGCACCGCTCGATGCGGCGGTCACCTACGACCTGACCGATGCGGCGGTCGTCGAAAATCTCAAGCTGATCGGTCGCGTCGAAGCGAACGACAAAGGCATCGTGCCGCACACGACGGCATCGGGCATCGCGTTCTATTCCGACTGCAGTGGTGACATCGAGCTTGAGGTATTCGGCTCGAAAAACCTGTTTGACGCGCAGTATTTTATCGTCTATGTGGACGGTGAGGTCTACAACCGTGTCGAGCTGAATCACGTGGCGAAAAACCGCACCGTCAGCAAGACGCTGACGATCGCCGAGGATCTGGAGGCGGGTGTCCACCGCATCGAGATCTACCGCGAGACCGAAGAGATCAACGCCTATTGCGAGTGGAAGAGCATCACCTTGAACGGTACGCTCACGCCCGTTCCCGAAGCACCGATGCTCATCGAATTCGTCGGTGACTCCATCACCACGGGCTACGGTGCCTATCCCTTCTCCTATGCGGATAAAAACGATCCCGTCGACCATCCGTCCCGTCAGGCAGGCACCAAGAGCTACGCCTTTTTGACGGCGCGCGCGCTCGGCATGGACATCTCCGTCACCTGCACCAGCGGTTACGGCGCTCAGATCGGCTGGAACGCGGACGGCGTCAATATGCAGGATATGTACGAAAAGACGGCGTTCCATCACGACCGCGAGACCGACTGGAGCTTTGAGCGCCCGGCGGACATCGTGGTCATCAACCTCGGCACCAACGACAAGTCGGCGCACCGCACGCGCGGCGTGAAAGAGGAAAAAGTCCTCGCCGGCATGAAGAATCTGGTGGAGATCGTGCGCGCGAAGAACCCCGACGCGAAGATCGTGTGGGTGACGGGCATGATGGGCATCACCTTCAAAGGGGGACTCACCGACATCATGGAAGAACTCGGCGGTGCGGAAGCGGGCTATTATTTCTGCGTGTTGCCGACGGGTACGAGCGGCGGCGCGGGTCACCCGAACGAAGAGGAGCACCAAGCTGGTGCCGACACGCTCATTCAGTTCCTCAAAGAGAACGTCCTTGACGCGGACTATGAGGCGGGTTACGTGACGGCGGAGAAAGCCGAAGAGCTTCTTAACAAGGGCTTGTCCGAGTTTGACAGCGGTGTCCTCAAGGCGGAGATCGCCGCCGCCAAAGCGGACGGCGTCGAAGTGTCGGGCACGCTGAAAACGACCTACGACGAGTTGGAGGCGAAAGCGGGCGGTGACTTCCCGTGGCTGATCGTGCTCGCGGCGGTCGGTGGCGTGGCGGTCATCGGATTGCTGGTGTTTGCCGTTTGCTACAAACCGAAGAAGAAAGAAGCGTAAAGAAAGAGCCGAGGTGCCAATTGCACCTCGGCTCTTATTGATGATGCGTAGGGAACGGCCTGCGTGCCGTTCCGATTCGGCGCGGCGGTGTTTGTGCGAAAACGCGGCGCCTCCGTTCCGTTCCGGTTCGGTATGGCGCGTCCGTTTTATCGCGCATACTTCGCAACGATCGCCTGCATCTGTTCAAACTGCGCTTCCATATCGGACACCAGCTTGAACTGCGTGCGGCAACGGTCGAGGTTGTGGTCGGCGTAGCGGGTGCGGAAGTAGTGATCGCCCTCAAGGAAGTCTGTCAGGAAACGGATGCCGCACTCGAGCGTCATCAGGCGCGCACCCCACGGCAGATAGGCGAGCTCCGCTTCGGTCAAACTGCCCTCCGCTCCCTGCAGGAAGCCGCGCGTGTACGCTTCAAAGAGAGAGAGGTCGAAATTGACCTTCGACAGATCCTTTTCATCCTCGGCGGAGTGGTTTGCGCCGAAACGAATGGAATCGCCGAAATCGTGGATCGACAGACCGGGCATGGTGGTGTCAAGATCGATGACGCAAATGCCCTCACCCGTCTCGCGGTCGATGAGGATGTTGTTGAGCTTGGTGTCGTTGTGGGTGACGCGAAGAGGCAACACACCGCCGCGCAGTGCCTGCATCGCGACCGAGCAATCGTCGCGGCGCGCCAGGACAAATGCGATCTCCTCTTGCACGGAAGCGGCGCGACCGCACGCGTCCGCTTCGAGCGCGACAAGGAATTTGCGAAAGCGGTCTTCGGTGTCGTGAAAATGCGCGATCGGCTCGTGCAGGGTGTCGGCAGGGAAGTCGCGCAGTTGATATTGAAACCGTCCGAACGCTTTGGCCGACGCTTCAAAAAGAGCGGGGGTCGCTTGTTGGAGACAATCGGTGCCTTCGATGAACGGCGTCAACCGCCACACCTTGCCGTTTGCATCGGTGTAGAACGGCTTGCCGTCCTTGGTGGGAAGGAGACGGAGCGTTTCACGTGACGGATCACCGCCGTTTTCGACGATGATGTCGCGCAGGTAGGAGGTGACGGCAACGAAGTTCTCCATCACCTCTTCGGGATGGGGAAACGCCGCCGAGCTCAGTCCTTGCAAAATAAACCGCACGCAGTCGCCTTCTTGCGGCTGACACAGCACGCAGAAGGTGTCGTTGATGTGTCCCTGTCCGTAGCGCACGGCACCGACGAGCGTGTCGGGAAAGGCGAAGGCGCCAAGCACCTCTTCAAGAATGGGGTCGTTTTGGGGAATGTACGGCTGATTCATTTCGCGTCGCATCCTTTCCGATCGTTCTGTCTGCAGTATAGCACGGCTTCGGTCGTTTGGCAATTTTCAAAAACGTCCGAAATCGTGCACATTTCAAAAAAGAAAAACGCCGCATGAAACCTCATGCGGCGTTTTCGGTAGCATTACATGTAGCTGCTGATGGAGCTCATCAGGTCCTCCATCATTTGCTCTTCCTTGCTCTTGCAGGAAGACATAGCCAGCGCCATGGACACGACCATCGTCAGGCAAAGGACGATCGCAACGATCTTTTTCATAATTCACCTCTCCTCTCATGGTGCCTTGTTATCAAGGTAAAGCGATTATAACACGCTTCTCACGATCTGTCAAGTGATTTTATGCGTTGGCACCGGCCAATTCCGCATAGGTTTTGGCAGTGTCGTAGCAGTTGTCGCAGAATTGACCGCTGACGCCCATCGCGCCGACCTCACGCACCTCGACATTTTCTTCGCCGCACAGCTCGCAGGTGCCGAGCACACCGCCGCCGCACGCGGTCACAAGCATCATCACAGCGGCCAGCAACAGCACCGCCGCCAACAAACGTTTCATCATCACGGATCGACTCCTTTTTTTGAAAAATGGGTTGTTCTTATTATAGGCGCTTGTCGCGCGGATGTCAAACGCTTTTGAAAAACAACAAAGGGCGGTGCATCCCGAAGGATGCACCGCCCCGTTGTCACGACCGAAGCAGTGATCAGGCACCCATCTGAACGCCGATGTTGAACAGCGCATTGCAGGTGTCGCAGAGGTTCGCCTCTTCACCTTCGTAGGACACGTGGGTCACGTTGCCCTCGGTGCCGCACACGTCGCACTTACCGGTCTGAGCGCAGCCGGCAAACATCATCGCGAACATGGCAACCAACGCCAAAACCGCAAGGATCTTTTTCATAAATACCAATCTCCTTTCGTTTTCTCAGCGGCAATTTCTGCCGTTTAATATACTATACTCCTGTTTTTCCGAAATGTCAAATACAACTTAGCATAGACAATTCCGAAAATATAGGGTATACTAAAGCCAGAACCTATACGAAAGGATGTGGATGTATGTCTGTTCAAATCGTCAATCAAACCAATTTTGAAGAAATCAAAGCGTCCGAAAAAACGGTGCTTCTGGATTTCTATGCCGACTGGTGCGGTCCGTGCCGCATGGTGGGTCCTCTGGTGGAGGAGATCGCCGACGAGCACGCCGAGTTGTTGGTCGGCAAGATCAACGTCGATGAGGAGCCGGAACTGGCGGCGGCGTTCGGCGTGATGAGCATCCCGACGCTCGTGGTCATGAGAAACGGCGAGGTCGTCATGAAGTCGACGGGTGCACGTCCGAAGGCGCAGATCCTGGCGATGCTCGAAGGCTGAGAGGAAAGGCGGCGGACAAGATGATCGATGTGTTGATCCTCGGCGGCGGTCCCGCCGGATACACAGCGGCGCTCTATGCCGCGCGCGCCGGTCTGTCGACAACGGTGGTGGAGCGGATGTCCGCAGGCGGACAGATGACGCTCACCGGTGACATCGAGAATTATCCGGGGCTTGTAAGCGTCGACGGTTTCACCCTCGGTATGCAGATGCAACAGGGCGCGGAGGCGTTTGGTGCCGCGACGCATTACGCCGAGGTGACAAGCGTCGAGCTTGAAGGCGAGTGCAAGCGCGTCTTCACCACCGACGGCGTGCTGGAAGCGCGCACGGTCATCGTGGCGACGGGCGCGAATCCTCGACCGCTCGGTCTGCCGTCGGAGGCGGATTGGATCGGAAACGGTGTGCATTATTGCGCGCATTGTGACGGACGGTTCTACAAAGACAAGACGGTCGCCGTCATCGGCGGCGGCAACTCCGCCGTGTCCGATGCATTGTATCTGTCGCGCATCTGCAAGACGGTGTATCTGGTGCATCGCCGTCGGGAACTTCGCGCCGCGAAGGTGTATCACGAGGCGCTGTTTGCCGCGCCGAATGTGGAGGTCGTCTGGGAACATACTGTCAAAGAATTGCTGGCGACGGATCGCCTGACGGGGATCCGTCTTGCGAGCACCGTCGACAACACGGAGAAAGCGCTGCCCTGCGACGGCGTGTTCGTCAGCATCGGACGCGAACCGGTGACGGCGTTTTTAAACGGCGCATTGCCGACCGACGAACACGGCTACCTAGTGGCGGATGAAACGACCCAAACGCCTGTCCGGGGCGTGTTTGCAGCAGGCGACGTGCGCCGAAAGGCGCTTCGGCAGATCGTGACGGCGACCGCCGACGGCGCGGTGGCGGCGCATTTTGCGGGAGACTATCTGGAAAAACAGGGATGAGATACTCTCCAAGCCGATGCGGAACGCGATGTTGGCGTTGGAAATGCGGCGGTTGGTCTCGAGCACCGCGATCTCCGGACGGGTATCGTCGTATGAACGGAGAATTTCGACCGTATCGTCCGTCGAACCGTCGTCGACAACAAGGACCTGCAAATGCTCATAGGTTTGGGAAAGTACCGAGTCGACGGCGCAACGAATGGTGTGGGCGGCGTTGTAGGCGTTGATGCATACGCTGATCAACGGTTGGCGGTTCATGAGCTCCACCTCGGTCGTTTTGAAGTATATGGAAAGCATAGCATATCTGTAAATGCTTGCGTTGTGCAACAAGGTATGCTATACTATCCTCACGACAAAAGAATAAACACAGATCATGGATGTGTGACCACATGCGTTTCGAACGTGCCGCTTAAGACGGCATCGGGAGAAGATGAGGGAATCGCGGTGAAAATCCGCAACAACAGCCATTGCCGTGACTCTTGCTCCAAGGCAAGACCAGTCGGAATGCTCATCGGTCTGTGAACTCAAGAAAAACGTCTCTTGGGCAATCGAGGGGGCAAGGTGAGCGCGGCGGCGGTACGGCAGGGTATCGCGGTCGCTTGAGCGGGTACCCTTCGTGAAGGGTACTTTTTCTTTTATCCTTTTGTGAATATCAGAAAGGATGAATCCCTATGAAAACAAAAATGAAAGCCACCCTGTCCGTACTGTTTTGTCTGCTGTGCCTTTTGGGGCTGAGCGCGTGCGCGTCGAACGAAGCGCCTGTCGAGGGGCTGTGGTCGACGGCGCTCTTTACGGAGGATGCTGAATTCGGCAGCGGCACAAAGACGCTGACCGTCGCCGTCGAAGCGGGCGAAACGACCGTCCACTTCACCGTCCACACCGACAAGGATACGGTCGGCGATGCCCTGCTCGAGCACGGCATGATCGCGGGCGACGAGAGTGACTACGGTCTCTACGTCAAAGTGGTCAACGGCATCACCGCCGACTACGACGTCGACCAAAGCTACTGGGCGTTTTACATCGGTGATGAGTACGCGATGACGGGCGTCGACGCCACCGCCGTCGAGGAAGGAGTCAACTACCGCCTTGTCTACACGAAATAAGCCCGCGCTGAGCGTGCAGGAGATGGTCGTGTTTGCCTTGCTCGGCACGCTGATGTTTTGCTCGAAGATCCTGATGGAGGCACTCCCCAACGTTCACCTGCTCGGGATGCTGACGATGACCTTCACCGTGGTCTACCGCAAAAAAGCCCTGATCCCGATCTATATCTATGTGGTTCTCAACGGTCTCTACGCCGGCTTTGACCTCTGGTGGATGCCGTATCTGTACATCTGGACGATCCTGTGGGGCATCACGATGCTGTTGCCGAAAAAGATGCCCAAAGCCGTCGCCTGTGTAGTGTATCCGCTTGTCTGCGGGTTGCACGGTCTTGCCTTCGGCGCGTTGTACGCCCCCGCGCAGGCGCTGATGTTCGGGTTCGATTTTCCGCGCACGATGATGTGGATCGCCATGGGATTCCCGTACGACGCGATCCATGCCGTCGGGAACCTCGGCGCGGGACTGCTTATCGTCCCGCTGTCCGACCTGCTCAAAAAACTGACCGCAAAATATCTGTAAAAAAAGCGCCCGAAATCGGCACGGATTCTCGGGCGCTTTGGCGTTTTCGGTTTCACAAAACCGCATCAGATAGGAAGCTTTTAAGCCTCCCCGTTTACGGCGATTTCTAAAGAAATCGGAGCAGCACTTTTTAGAAAATACCATAGAAACCTGCCGAAACCCCATGTTTTTACACACCGACGGCAGTGCATCCGCAGACGCAGGTTTTACAGCAAAAGAGTCAAGGTCGTGTGCGCTTGCACCATGTGATATAGTATGGTATAGTAATAGCGAGGGATAGGAGCTGAGGTTCAAAATGGTAAACGGTTCAAACGATCAGTGGATATACATTCACAACGCGGACAATACGGTTCGATATGTGTTGGGAACAAAAGGCGTAAAGCCGCTGTTTTGCTTCGGGATCAATCCGAGCACCGCAACCCCCGAAAAAATCGACCCCACCATTCGCAAGGTTGAATGCATTGCCAAACACAACGGCTACGACAGTTTTATCATGCTGAATGTGTATCCGAAACGCGATACCGTTTTTGAGGATTTGGAAGCTGTTCGAAATGACACGGAGCATTTGAGAAACATCGAAGTCGTATTGGAGATAATGGCATCCTGTTCGCAGGTTGATATATGGGCAGCGTTCGGCAACCATATCTACGATCGAAAATATTTGCCCGCGTGCTTCAAAGATATATATGCCAAATTGCCGCAAGAGCGCATCCGTTGGTATGCAACGGCTACCAATAAAAGCGGCGCGCCGAAACATCCATTGTACCAAAAGAACACGGCACAGCTTCGAGATTTCGATATGCAATGTTATATAGAAACGCTTTGAGAGCGTCGGTATGCGTGATGCTATCCGCGCTTTTTGTGAAATGAAATGAATATTACCCCATCCTCAGGAGGTGTCTTGTTTTTGCGACACCTCCTTTGCTACGCATTGACGAGCGGGCAAAAAGGCGGTATACTGTTGATGAAAAATGCGGCAGAGGTGAACAGATGTGACAGAACTCTTTTTTGATTTGCAGGCATCGGTTATGATGCAGGAATACTACCGTGAGGAGAAAAAGCGGGCAAAGGTTTATCAGCGCAATTTTTTTATGGAGTTCGGGTCATTGTCCGAGGGCGTTTTTTCCGAACAGCGACGTATAATGGTTGATGCGCTGTTTCGGGATGAGTGGTTGTATCGTTCGCATATCACGAAAGCATATAATCGTGCAGGTGAACGGTTGATAGAAGAATTACGCCAACGTCTTGAAAAAGGCGATCATCTGCGCATCTGGTATGATGTATCTGTCAATGAGTTTTGTTCGATGCTGTGGATTGTCATGATGTTTTCGGAATATGCACCGCAATTGTCAATTGTTTGCGGAAACAGTATACGGTATCATCAAGATCCCGATCATCCGTGGTGGCATATGCTTCCCAAAGATGTTCCGGCGTTTTTGGAATTCGAACAACCTGTAACCGATTCGCTGTTGATAAAGATGCGAGGAATATGGAAGGAAATCTGTGAAACATCGGACGATCTTCGTATACGAGAGAACGGAATCATCCGAAGTGTGCCGGTGTACTATTTTGATGAACACATTGAAGCGCTGATCCCCGACGGTGGAATAAAGGCGTATGATTTATGGGGTGCTGTGATACGGAAATACGGGGATGCTATTCCGATGAACCTGATCGAAAAACGCATTTGTCATATTGTCCGCAACGGACGATATATCGTTACGGAATTGCCTGAAGAGGAACTACCGCCTCATGCACGACAATATCTCGATTGTTTATTTATCCATCGTTGACGAGCGGGAAAAAAGGCGGTATACTGAGCATGAAGGAAGAGATCGCATTTGATACCGAAGGCACGGTGCTGCTGGAAGTTCTTCGTGCGGTGTCTTCCTTTGCTTTATAGGTGATTGTGAAATATTGTGTTGAATTTCCTCTTGACTCTTACGTTACGTTATAGTGTATACTATTCGTGAGGTGAGAACGATGACGGTCAAAGAATTGGCGACGCTGACGGGAGTCAGCGTGCGGACATTGCATTATTATGACGAGATCGGACTGTTGAAACCGTCGCACGTGGATGCAACTACGGGTTATCGGTATTACGGCGATGAAGCCGTTTTACGGATGCAGGAGATCCTCTTTTTCCGCGAGCTCGACTTTCCGCTCAAAACCATCGCGCAGTTGCTGGCATCTCCCGCGTATGACCGCCGTGAAGCGATCGCCAAACAACGGAAACTGCTCATCCTCAAACGAGAGCGTCTTGACCGTCTGATCAATGCACTCGACGAAGCCGAGAAAGGAAGGATCCATTGTATGAATGTGTTTGATAATCACGAATACGAAACCGCCCGCGATACCTACGCGGCAGAGGTAAAGGAACGCTTCGGAAACACCGATGCGTATAAAGAACATCAGGCGAAAACCGCCTCCTATTCCGCTGAGAAGTGGCAAGCGGCCACCGACGGCATGAACGCCCTGATCGCCAAATTCGCCGCTTGCATGAAAGACGGCCATTCCCCCGACAGCGCCGAAGCGCAGGCGCTCGTCAAAGCGTGGCAAGCGTATATCACCGACAACTTCTACACCTGCACCGACGAGATCTTAGCGGGCCTTGCCGAGATGTACATCGCCGACGACCGCTTTACTGAAAACATCGACCGCCACGCCCCCGGCACCGCCGCCTTTATGCACGATGCTATTCGTGTGCATTGCAGAAAGAAGTAAATAAACCCCCATCCTCACGAGGTGTCGCAAAAATGCGACACCTTATTTTCTGCGCATTGACGGGTGACGAAAAAGGCGCTATACTGACAATAGATCATCCAACAAGGAGGTGAACATCGTGTCGGCGTACAACGAGCTGATCAAAAATTTTGAAAAGATCCGTGCGTATATGCGCGACTTTTATGTGTACGGCTTTAAGAGTCGCACGGAATACGACAAGAAAAGCGCGCGGCTGTATGACGACGAGCGTCGCCGCATGGAAAGCTGGCTCGGCGATCACATGCAGTTTGTGCGTACACCCGAAGGCAAAACGATGTTCCTCTCCATCGACAGTCGTCTGTCGGAACACAATCCGCTTTACAAAGCGTGGAAGGCGAAAAGCTTCACCGACCGCGACATTACGCTTCATTTCATCCTGCTTGACATCTTGCACGATTCGAACGAAGCGTTATCGCTCGGCGAGATTTTGTCCCGCATGGATGCCTATTTTGACGGCTTTGCCGCACCGATGAGCGTGGACGAATCCACCGTGCGCAAAAAGCTGAAGGAATACATCACCGAGGGTGTGGTAGTTTCGGAAAAGCAAGGGCGGCAGACGCTCTATCGCCGCGCTCAGGAGATGGTGTTGCCTGAGGACACGGAAGCACTTCACTTCGCATCGGAGATTTGCCCGTGCGGTGTGATCGGATCGTTTCTGCTTGACAAATATCCGTCGCACGTGGATCGCGTGCGGTTTAAGCACCATTACATTACATCGGCGCTCGACAGCGATGTGCTGTGCGCGCTGTTTGAGGCGATGCGGCAAAAATGCGTCGTGACCGTCAAAAATGCGTCGCGCCGCGAGGAGGAGCCGCGCGAGAACCGTATCGTGCCGCTTCGGGTGTTTATCAGTACCCAAAACGGGCGGCAACACCTGCTTGCTTATCAACCCGATTTCAATGCGATCAAATCCTTCCGTATCGACTATCTGTCGGATGTGACGCTTCTTGAGCCGACACCGCGTTTTGACGAATTGCGCGCCGAGCTTGACCGCATGCAGGCGCACATGTGGGGCGTGACGGCGAAGCACCGTCTTCACAAGGATGAGCATCTGGAAACGGTGTCCTTTACTGTTAAGATCGCCGATAATGAGGAACACATTGTGAACCGTCTTGAGCGCGAGAAGCGTTGCGGCACGGTGGAAAAGCTCGACGAGCATGCATACCGTTTTACGGCGCAGGTGTACGACATCAACGAGATGATTCCGTGGATTCGCACCTTCATTTGCCGTATCACGGAGCTTCATTTTTCCAACCACACGCTGGAAACACAGTTCAAACGGGACATCGAAACGATGTACAAGCTGTACGGCATCGGGGAGGTGAGCGAATGATCTTCCACGAACTCTATTCCGCCTATTACACGGCGGTGGCGAACATCCTGTCTGCGCTCATCGACGGCAATACCGACGAGAAAGCGTTGAATTCTCTTGTGTGTGAGCACGCATTCGGCGAGAGTTTGCTGACGGTGCTTCCGGCGCTCAAAAGCGAAAAGTGGCAACTGATGCACGGCGATTTCTCCACCCCGATTTGTCACAAGCCGACCATGCCGCTGACGACCCTGCAAAAGCGTTGGCTCAAAGCGATTTCGCTTGATCCGCGTGTGCGATTGTTCGGCATCGATTTCGGTGATCTGTCGGATGTGGAGCCGCTGTTTACGGCAGAGGATGTGCGCGTGTATGACCGCTATGCCGACGGCGATCCGTTTGAGGATGAGACGTATATTGCGCATTTCCGCACGATTCTGCAGGCGATGCGAAGCGGACAGGATCTGCGGGTGGAGATGACCAACCGCCGCGGCAAGACCATGTATGTGCGCTGTGTACCCGAGCGACTGGAATATTCCGAAAAGGATGACAAATTCCGTCTTGTGACAAGCGGCTGTCACTTTGTGCGGTCGGTCAATCTTGCCCGCATCACGAAATGCCGTTTGTACAACGGCGAGTATGTGATCGCCTCTCGTCCCGTCGAAACACAGTACGACACGCTGGTGCTTCGCGTGAGTGAGGAGCGCAATACGCTCGAGCGATGCCTGATGCATTTCGCGCATTTTGAAAAGCGCGCCGAGCGGGTGGACGGGGAATATCACCTGACCATTCGCTATGACCGCGACGATGCACCCGAAATGGTGATTCGTGTGCTGCAGTTCGGCCCGACGGTGGAGGTGCTCGGTCCCGACCGCTTCAAAAATCTCATTATCGATAAGCTGAAAAGTCAAAAAAGCTGTGGACTTCTTTGAAGTTCGCAGCTTTTTTTCCGTGAACGGCACGGAAATGTTTGGTAAACTGTGTTTGCAGACAACAAGTACCGCAAAGAAAGGAGAGACCCCGCATGATCGAGATTATCGGTACACACAATACCGCTGTTTGCTATACCAATACTGTAGAGGAGACGGCACGCGAACAAATCAAAGCCGTGTGCGATAGCGAGGCGTTTTCTGCTTCGAAGATCCGCATCATGCCCGATGTCCACGCGGGAAAGGGTTGTACCATCGGCACCACGATGACCATCGTCGATAAGGTTGTGCCCAACATGGTTGGTGTCGATATCGGATGCGGTATGTATACCGTTGCACTCGGTGCAATCGACATTGACCTTGCGGCGTTTGATGAGGCGGCGCACAGCATCCCCTGCGGCCACAATGTGTGGGAGGGACGGCAGGAGCGGTTTGATTTAACTGCACTTCGCTGTTACCGCAACTTGAGAGATACCAAACGTCTGGAGCGAAGCCTCGGCACGCTTGGCGGTGGCAATCATTTCATTGAGATCGATGTCGATGCACAGGGCAACAAGTATCTTGTCATCCATTCGGGAAGCCGTAACCTTGGCACGCAGGTTGCTGAGTATTATCAGCAGATCGCCGTGGATCTGAACCTCGGCAAAGAGGGCTATTTTAGAAAACGCGAGGACATCATCCGCACCTACAAAGCAGAGGGACGTCGGGGCGAGATTCAGGCGGCGCTTAATGTACTCGACGCTGAATGGAAGGCGACAGAGCCCACGATGCCGCGCGATCTGTGCTATCTGTACGGCACGTTTATGGAGGACTATCTGCACGATATTCACATCTGCCAGCAGTTCGCTAAACGCAACCGCGAGAAAATGGCGGAGATTCTGTTGTCGACAATGTCGCTTGCCGCGGTGGATGCGTTTGAGACGGTGCATAATTATATCGACGTTGACGAGCGGATCCTGCGCAAAGGATCGGTATCCGCCAAAGCGGGTGAGCGGTTGCTCATTCCCATCAATATGCGTGACGGCGCACTTATCTGTGTCGGCAAGGGCAACGAGGAGTGGAACTGCTCCGCACCGCACGGCGCAGGTCGGTTGATGTCCCGTTCGGCGGCATTTGAGCGACTGACGATGGCGGAGTATGAGGAGCAGATGGCGGGCATTTACACCACCTGCGTCACTACCTCGACGCTCGACGAGTCGCCGATGGCATACAAAACCATGGATGAAATTGTCGAGAATATCGAGCCGACAGCGACGGTGATCGCGCATATCAAGCCGATTTACAACTTCAAAGCGACCTAAAAATATGTTTTCGCAGCTTTTTGTCCGTGAAAACAGCGGAAGAAGTTGGTAAAATACAGACAATGAAAGACGCCGACAGCAACGTGGCAGATTTGTCGGGTGCGTTCCGACCGCGAGTGAAGTTCTTCACTTGAAATTCATGCATCGGCGTCTTGGATAAAGACTCTTACAGCCAACCACGGAGAATGCCGACCGTTTTCGATCGCTCGGAGGTAATGGACCTTAACGGGTTTAAAGAAGAGTCTTGTAACATCAAAGGTGCTGACAGCAGTGTTTCTGCTCCGAGGCGAAACTCCTCAAAAAATAAAACTATGTTCGGACGCAAACCGACGAGCACCTTGTATGTATGATCCGTAGCTCAGCGGCTGAGTGGGGCCCTTGAAAGCCTCGTGACGGTGGGTTCGACTCCCACCCGGATCAAAAACGAAAGACGCGTACAGCAATCTACTTATTTTTACATTTCTGTAGATGTTAGCTTCGGGCACGAAGCAGGTGACTGAAAATCACCCCAATACGTCAAGCAGTGGCGTGATGCAACCACCGCGTCTTGCAATTTTTCAAAAAATCGTTTTGTCATAATCTTGAGGGCAATTGGTGCCCGAAACATATAGGATAAACGATTTTAAAAGACACCGCCAGCAACCAATTTGGACTGAATAGGCTAGGGAGCGATCCTGAACCTTATCAACGAATCAACGGTGTCTTGTTTCTTTTGTTATTTGAAGATGCTTGCCGCAATTCTCATGAGTTTCCTCTGTGGCAACGAGAGGGGCCGATCTTCGTGATCGGTTGCCAAAGAAGCCTCTGCCGGCTTTGGACAACGCCGAACAGCATCTTGATTTGTACAGGCTACGGGCGCAATTTCAAAGAAGACCGCGACGGTGTCTTCTCGCGTAAAGGAGCTTTCCGCAAACCGAGCCGACCGTTCACCCTATAAAGACGCGTACAGCAATCTACATAGTTTACATTTCTGTAGATGTTAGCTTCGGGCACGGAGCGGGTGGTTTATACCCACCGAACTCTCGCGTCAAGCGAGAATGCAACAACCGCGTCTTGGTCTTAAAACAAAATGGATTTCACAATATTAAGGAGGGGTTTCGATGCTTACGAACCTGAAAAATCAAATGAATACGACCGCCACCGAAAACGGAGCGGTTACCCACGCATCCACTATGTCGGATTGCCTTGACCTGTTCGCGACCATCGGCGCCCTTCGCCGTGAGTCGGAGGAGGAAATTATCACTCGTTTCATGCGCGCCTTCACGGAAAACCGCGATCTTGCCGTCAAGACGTTGTTCTTTGCGCGTGATGTGCGCGGCGGTCTCGGCGAGCGCAAGGTGTTCCGCGTGATCCTGCGTTGGCTTAGCGTAAACGCTCCCGAAACGGTGCGCAAAAACTTGGAGTTCATCGCCGAGTACGGTCGCTTTGACGATCTGCTTGTCCTGATGGACACGCCTCTTGAAAAGGCGATGCTCGCTCTTGTGCGTGAACAGCTTCGTCGTGACATTTACGCAATGAACAACGGCGGCGAGGTATCGCTTCTTGCCAAATGGTTGCCGTCCGTGAACACCTCGAACGCCGATGCGGTAAAAACCGCAAAGAACATCGCGCGTTTTCTCGAAATGGACGACAGAACGTATCGCAAGATGCTGTCCCGTCTGCGTGCGCACATCCGCATCATCGAGAACAACCTGCGCGAGCGGGACTACACCTTCGACTATGAAAAACAACCGTCGAAGGCAATGCTCAAATATCGCAAGGCGTTTTTACGCAACGACAACGAGCGCTATACGGACTTCCTTAGCCGTGTGCAGAGCGGTGACGCAACGATGCATACCGGCACGTTGATGCCGTATGAGCTGATCACACCGTTTTTTGGTAACGGTGTCAGCGATGAGGAGCGTGCGGCGATCGACGCAATGTGGAATCAGCTCGAAGATTTCACAAGCGGCGAAAACGCCCTTGCAGTCATTGACGGCTCCGGCTCGATGTATGGCTGGGGCGATCCAAAGCCCGCGGCGGTGGCGTTGTCGCTCGGTCTGTATTTCGCCGAACGTAACCGCGGCGCATTTCACAATCACTTTGTCACCTTCTCCGAGCGTCCGCAGATGGTGGAGGTGAAGGGTGCCGATCTGCTTGAAAAATTGCAGTATGCCGCGAGTTTCAATGAGGTCGCCAACACCAACATCCAAAAGGTGTTTGAAGTTGTGCTCGAAACGGCGGTCAAGCACAACGTGCCGCAGGAGGAATTGCCCTCGACGCTCTACATCATCTCCGATATGGAGTTTGATTATTGCACGTATGATGCGTCGGTGACCAATTTCGAATACGCCAAGCGACTGTATGCCGCTCACGGCTACACTTTGCCGCAGGTGGTGTTCTGGAATGTCGCCTCGCGCAACCGCCAACAGCCCGTTACCAAAAACGAGCAGGGCGTGGCGCTTGTCAGCGGTTGCACCCCGCGACTGTTTTCGATGGTCGCGTCGGGTCACTATTCGCCGTATGATCAGATGCTCGAAATCCTCGGCAACGAGCGTTATGCCCCCATCGCCGCGTAAAGGAGGAATTGTTATGGAGACGCGGATTCGTGCCAAGCTTTCGGAAATCGAAGAGCGCGAACACGTCAGGATTTTGCACGCAGTGGAATCCGGCAGTCGCGCATGGGGATTTGCGTCTCCCGACAGCGACTACGACGTGCGGTTCATTTATGTCCGTGAGCCGGAGTTTTATCTGCGGCTTAACAAAACGCGAGATGTCATCGAATGGCAACTTGATGATACGCTGGACATCAACGGTTGGGATCTTTCGAAAGCGTTGCAGTTGTTGCACAAATCGAATCCCACACTGTTTGAGTGGAACTCGTCTCCGATCGTGTATCACACGACCACGGAGTGGGAGAAAATCGCCGCGATCATCGAGCGGTACTTTGTTGCCAAATCGGGACTCTATCACTATCTCAGCACCGCCAAATCCAACTATCGGGAACATCTCAAAGGGGAAACGGTGAAATATAAGAAATATTTCTATGTACTTCGCCCGTTGCTGGCGTGTAAGTGGATCCTCGATCGGGGAACACCGCCGCCGATGTTGTTTTCCGAGCTGATGGATGCGTATTTGGAGGATGCTCTCATATCGGATGTAGAGGAATTGTTGCGGCTGAAAATGACCTGCCCCGAAATGGGGGAAGGAAAACGGCTGGATTTCGTGAATGCGTATATCGACCGTACAATTGCCGAAACAGAGGAGGAAATCAAACGGCTTCCCACAACCTATGATAACGGGTGGGAGGAACTCAACGAGGTGTTTCGCTCGTATATTCTTCGCTGAAACGATCGCAATCGACCGGCGCGGACATACCGCTTTCGCTCAGCGGGCAGGCCGTGGTCGGTTGCGGTGTTTTGGGTCATCCTTCGGTAATTGTCGGGGAGAATGCGGAGTATTGGCAATGGCTTCGCTTGAAGCAAATTGCGCCGCAATAACCCGATTCAAAGCGGGGGGTGATTTTTGAAAACGTCATGACCCATCGACTCGGATATACCGCTTGCATGGAGCGGGCAGGCTGTGTTGGGTCATGGCGTTTTTTATTTATATGTAAAACACCCCCGGCACCGCCGCCTTTATGCACGAGGCGATAAGCCTTTACACGCAGCGGGATATGTGATATACTGTAGTATCACCCTATCGGGCAAAGGACAGGAGGAGACACCGTGAAACGAAAAGTCATAGCCGCCTTGTTGTGCTTAGCGATGATGCTGAGCGCGTTTCCCGCCATCCCGTCGGTGTCGGCGGAACCGATGCTGACGAGCGAGTATGCTCCGCGCAAATACGTGGAGGGTGAGGCGATCGCCGGGGTGAACAAGCTCCGCGAAGCCGACGAATTGATCCGGTTTCAGTACGGCTATGACTTCCGAAAAGCGGAGCCGTGGATATACAGCAGTAACGCGTCGTATCGGCAACGGTACGATGCCACGGGTGCCAACCACACCTGCACCAACGAGTGGGGCGTGGAAGTGGCGGTCAACAAATTCGGCTTCGCCACGGACAAAGCGATCCGACGCGGCAACATGGCGATCCCCGAGGGCGGGTATGTGCTGTCGGGACACGGCACCGCCGCCGATCGCTTAGATGAGGCGGTCGAGATCGGCGATTACATCCATATCGAGAACGGCGTGTATTATGTCTACCGCACGACCGACGATTCGAAATTCACCGACGCGACCAAGATGTTTGAAATCAGCAAATCCAACGTCCATCAGATCGTGGACGGCGGCAAGGAAGTGACGAACGATACGCTGTGGACCAGCACCTTCCTTTGCAAAGCGACGGGAGTCGGCGCGGACGGCATCGCCAACCATCGGGGCTATGTTGTGGATTTCGGAGGCAAAGAGATCGATCCCGTGCCGGCGGGTTACTTTGCGATCGTGATGGTAAGCTCCCCGATCAACGGCGACAACAACGGCATTCCGCACTATAACGGTGCGCGATTGTTCGACGACTATGCGGCGTTGGGTGCGACGGTCGACATCGGCAAAGATGCGATCACCTTCTGTCACGACACCACGTCGGCTAAGAGGGCGGCGCGGTTGATGTCGGGAACGACCGATGCCGCAGTGACCACGGTGTACGATTACGCGGCGGCCACGATACGGCGCGATGCCGAAACCAAATTCGAGCTAGTGGACACCGCGCGTCTGCAAGCGCTCCATGAGAATTTGGTCGCCGTGGCGGATGCGGTGCAGTCGATGAACACGATCGAAGCGATGGAGCCGTATATGGCGACGCTGTATCAAAATTACCGTGAAATGCAAGCGCTCGAGATCGAACAGCACCCCGTGGAGATGCGCGCGGCATGGTGGCGACCGATGCACGACGACGGCACGCTGTACACCGAGGCACAGCTCGACAACCTGATCGAAAGCAACGTGGCGAAGTTCAAACGCTACGGTCACAATATGCTGTTTGTGGAAGGCTTCTACAATTCCGTCACCATCTTCCCGGTGGACCCGACGAAGGCGACCTACGAGGGGCTTTGCTATCAACACAATCCTTGTCTTGTGCCGACGTCCATGGGCGGTCGCAATCCGTACCTGACCGAGCCGTACGATATGCTGCAACGCACCATCGACATCTGCCGTCAATACGACATCGAATGCCATTTGTGGTGGGAGGTGTTTTACGTCGGGTTTGAGCTGTTCAACAACACCACCGATGTGGATCCCCTGACGGAATACGGCATCGGCAAAACGATACAGACCGATATCGAACAAAACGGCCAAAACGCCCGCTACTACAACTGGCTGAACGTGGCGCACGACGGGTCGCTGGTGGCCGGATCGCAGGCAAACGGTCGTGTGACCTATTGGTTGAATCCCGCCAAGCAAGAGGTGCGCGAATTTCTGATCCAAACCATCGACTACATTTGCGAGCAGTATGACATCGCCAGCTTCCAGATCGACTATACGCGTCATCCCAACGACGGCATTCACGAATTCGGCTACGATTCGGAGACGGTGGCGGCGTTCAAGAGCGCTTACCCCGCCTACCGCTATACCGACCTCACCGCGTCGTCGTTTTGGAAAAATGCCGATTGGGTGCAGTTCCGCGCCGACGATATCACCGAGTTCGTCGGACAGCTTCACGATTTTCTGGAAGAGAACCACCCGGCGGTGCATCTGACGTGCTCGCCGAACCCCGACGTGAATGCCGCATTGCGGGACGGTATGCAGGATGTGGAGGCGTGGTTGGAAAACGGCTACATCGACATTCTTTTCCCGATGGCCTACGGCTATCACATCCCCGGCTCGACCACCAAGGAATGGGTGGAACGTGCGGCGGATCACTATGTGTGCACCGGCTTGTCGGTCGGCTATAAAAACGCGGAGCTGGAGGCGAATTGGATCCGCCAGATCCGCGAAGCGGATGCCGCCGGTGTCGCGACCTTCAACAACATCATCCCCTCGTACGCCGACAAGATCTGGAGCAAGCCCGCCGTCACGCACACCGGCAACGCCGCGAAGGCCGCGTATGTGTATTTGACGGAGGTCGTGGCGCGCCGCGCCGATAAGATGCGGGAGCTCGGCGCGATCGACGAGGAGACCCACGCCGCCCTGCGCGCGCTCGTCGAGGAGACGGCGTTCACCGTTCGCGTGAACGGCATCGAATCCGCCGAGGCACATGCGGCGTTGCAGACGTTGCAAACCTTTGCCGATCGCCTGACGAACGATCCGAAAGCGGCATTGACGAGAGACGTGGCGTATCTGCGGAAGATCCGCGTCAACTCGCGCGACACCGCGCGACAGGAAAAGGAAGCGGGGCGCGCCGATGCGGTGGCAAACGCCACCTACGTTTCGGGCAGTGACACGTTGTACGTGACGCAAAACACCACGCTGGAAGGAGCGTTTGAGCAGAAGGTCACTGTGCTGACCGCACCGACGGTGGATCGGCTGACGCTGAAAAATTGGTCGATGGTCGGCGCCGACGCGGCGGCGTTTGAAGTAGCGGGCGCGTCGTTGCGACTGCGATTGATCGGCGTCAACACGGTGACAGCCGATACGCTCTCGACGGTCGGCGTGACCTATTACGGCACGGGCTCGTTGTATCACAATGGGGAGTTGGTGGTTCAAATGGGCGACTTGAACGGCGACGGTCGGCTGACGCCGGCGGATGTCCGTCAGTTGATGTATGCGCCGCTCAGCGACGCACAAAAGGTTATCGCGGATGCCGACGGCAGCGGCGCGATCAACACAAGCGATGCCCGCCTTTTCCTGATGGTGTGCACCGACAAAAATATCTTGTAATAGGATAAAAAGAGATGATATCTGACGATACCATCTCTTTTTTCTTGGGTGTACTCCCCGAATATGAACCCCATTAAAAGCTTTGATTTTCGGTAATTTTAGATCGTCTTATTGAATGCCAGAGGGCAAAAATAATAGCAACAGCAATATAGAAAGCTGCAAGCCAACAACGCGCCATAAGAACACTTTTCACATCCCCAACAAACGGTTCGATTATTGCTGACAACACGTTAGAAAGAAAGTGTATCCACATGGGGACAATCAGGTTTTTGCAATATACATAGCATACAGCAATTATTACCGATAGGCAAAGATTCCCTATAATGAAAGTGCCGATATATATCAACATTTGTACAGGAGGTAACCCGGTAATAAACCAAAGCGGTGTGTGCCAAAAAGACCAAATAACACCAACCACTAAAGCAGATTTAATAACCTTACCGTGGTACTTTTTTTCAAAATACTGTTGTAAGAATCCACGCCAGCCCGCTTCTTCACCGGTAGCTCCTTGTGTAATAGCGAAGAAAATTATGGGGATCAGTGATTGAATGGTGATTCCCTTTAAGTCAAGAAACGACAGTTCATTATTACTTTGCACCGCAATTACATAGGTTCCAAAAACCGCAGCAACAAGACAAACTGTTACAAACAGAAGAATTCCAATTTTCAATCGTGGTTTAAATGCATTCTTGATCCAATCAGAGCGCTTTTCTTCCGGAAACAACTTATGGAAAGAACACATAAGTACGATTGTCGGAACCCATGAAGCTCCAATAGTACCCCAGTTCATAACGCTTTTGTTTTGTCCGCTCAATAGGAACAAAACACCGACAAGCATTATTGCACCCCAAAATATAAGGTATGTAGTAATTACATACCTTCTTATGTAATTCTTTTCTCTATGTTGCACGCCGGTATTCAAGTTTCTTTCTGTCACATTCTTACCTCCACCAAAATAATTGTTTTACTTTTAAGCTTCATGCTCAATACCATATAATCACCCTATTTATTACTACTCATTATAACTGATTACTTTCCAAAAATCGACCCCCAAATTTAGCGAAGCGTGAATTGTTAAAAGTGAAGAAGCAAAAATCGACATCCTTCTGTCGAAGAATGTCGATTTTTGGCGGAAGGCGAGCGAAAAGGTGCGTAAACATGGGTAAAAAACGACCAAAAGTAGTGTGCTTATCTATTCTACAAATTGGTATTTGTCGCTCTGAATTAGTCCTCCGTCAGTATTCTCCAAAACAGCTTTTCAGCAATTATATAAGTACTGTGTTCTCCGTTAGTGGAAATCGGTTTTTCTTCCGTATAATTTATGGGATTGTAACCATCCCGATCCGCCCATACTATCAGCTGGTCATCACGAGTTTTACCAAATAGGTCGCTATGAAAATTCAAATATGCACCAAAAATGTCGCAGAAATCATTATCCTGCCAGCCAACAATATTACATTTTCTTACTCCTGTAAAACGCAGTTCAATAGGTTTATTACACTGACTATGTAATATCATTTCAATGCTATGCTCAAGCAATCCGCCATTTGCCATAGCACCCTTATCATTAACAAATGCTCCGCTATGATAGTTTATGGATACTATACAGCTATCGTGAAAGCCGCTATATTCTTTCATCAAATTTTCGATATCAATTTCATTTTTTATTTCATTCCACATATTGTACCAAAACTCCTTTGCTCAGATTCAAACGATAGGAACTGTTTGTCAAATTCTTGTTTATCAGATCATATCACTTTTCAGAAAACAAATCAAGGCGAAGCCTTGTATATCATCTATTCCGCAGGAATTGCATATCATCAA
>JAFQFZ010000030.1 GCA_017398425.1 Clostridia bacterium
CACGCCGTAGTCGTTGACCCAGGCGTTGACGAACAACTTGGATACCTGAATGGAGGCGGTTTTGATCGCCATGGGCACACCGAGTTTCACAAGCGATACGAGCATGGCAGAGTCCCAACGCCAAAACACCTGTCGCGGCACATCGAGCGCAAACGCGCGGCGGCGGCGCACCAAAAACGCCGTACACACCGAGAAGCTGACCGCTTGACTGAGGATCGTGGCAAGTGCCGCACCGCCCGTTCCCATGTTGAGCGGTGACGCCACAAACAACAAATCGAGCAACAAATTGAGAACCGCCGCCAGACTGATGAACAAAAACGGATGCTTTGAGTCGCCCATACCGCGCAGGATCGCGCTGACGGCGTTGTAGCCGTACACAAACAGCATACCGCTCATGCTGACGCTCGCATACGCCACCGCACCGTCATACGCTTCGCGCGGTGTATTCATCCACGCGAGCAACAGCGGTTGTGCCAGCAAACCGACCGCCGTCAACACCAAGGAGCTGACACACAAAAAGCCGCTCATCGTGCCGACGAAGCGCCCGATCTTGTCCCGTTCACCGCGCCCGATATACTGTGCGATGATCACCTGACCTGCGGACGAAAAGCCCATGGCAACGAAGGTAAGCAAATTGGACACGTCACCACCGATCGCCACGGCCGACAGTCCCTTTTGACCGAGCACGTTGCCGACCACCATCATATCGACCATATTATAGACGATTTGCAACAGATTGGAAAGAAACAGCGGCATGGCAAAGGTGATGAGCTGTTTGGTGATGTTGCCTTTGGTGAAATCCCGAATGTGGGATCGCTCGGCCATGCGACCGCCTCCTTTCTTTTCGTGTATGATAGGTATTGTAGCACGTTTTTCAGCACAATGCAATCGCGCTGTTGCATTTGCAAGAACGGTGTGGTATACTGCTGACAGGAGACAAGCAAGGAGAGAATGGTTATGAAACGGTTTTCCAAAAGACTTGCGGCGTGTCTGACGGCCATAGTGCTGATCGCTTGCAGCTTCGCAGGGTGCGCGAGCGAGCCTGTGGACGATGTGTTCACCGTGCTGTGGACATCCGACCCGCAGTGGTATTCGTTCAAATACCAAGAGATCATCGCCCACCAGAACGAATGGGTGGTTGAGAATTTCGAGGAGCAGGACATTCGCTACATCGCGCACACGGGCGATTTTGTCAACCTGCCGCACGAGCAAGCGGAATGGACGGTGATGGATGAGGCGTACAAGCTGTGGGACGAAGCGGCCCTGCCCTACGGCGTGCTTGCAGGCAACCACGACGTGGACGGCTCGGATCACAGCGATTACAGCAACTATTTCGGTGAAGACCGCTTTAACGAACGTTCGTGGTACTGCGACAGCTACGAGGACAACTTCGGCCACTGCGACCTGATGGATATTGCGGGTGTGCCGTTTGTGTTTGTGTATCTCGGATACAACGAGGAATACAAGGACGCGGACTATGAATGGCTTAACACCGTGCTCGACAAATACAGCGACCGCATTGCGATCCTGTGCTTCCACGATTATCTGAGCGCCGCCGGCGAGCGCACGACAAGCGGCAACAAATTCTTCCAAAAGAACGTGCTGACCCACCCGAACGTGCGCATGGTGCTTTGCGGTCACAACTACTCCGCCGACCGCAAGATCGATCACATCGACGACGACGGCGACGGCGAGGCCGACCGCACGGTGTACCAGTTGATCGCCAACTACCAAAGCACACTCAAAGGCGGCAACGGCTTCATGCGCTTCATGGAGTTCGATATCACGAACGGCACCATCCATTCGACCACCTATTCGCCCTACATCGACCGCTATGGTTCGGACTACGAAACCAAAAACGACACCGACGAATACGGCACGCGCGACGACTTTACCATCCCGTTTGATTTCAGCGTGCCGTCTGCAAAGCCCGAGGGCTTTGAAAAAGGTCAAGTTGTAGAATGATCAAAAAAAATCTCTCGTTGCCGCGGCAACGAGAGATTTTTTGTTATTGTTGCGGTACGACCGCATAGAACACGAGGTCGACTTTGCCGTCGTTCTTAAGCGTGTGGGAGTGCCCTTTTGGACAATAGTGGGCGGTATCGGGCGTGAGGCGTTCCGCCTGCCCGTCGAGCACCACGGTACCCTCTCCTTCGATCACAAACAAGATCTCCGACGAGGTCGCATGAGTATGTAATCCAATGGACGAGCCGGGAGCCAGACGCCCTTTCAAAATGCGGCAGGAATCGTCCGCCACCATCTTGGCGCACAGCGCGCCTTCGCCGCCCTGAAACGCTGCAAGCACCGCTTCATCCATCGCTTTAAAATCGATCATGTTGGAATCCTCCTTAGTTATCCGATCAACCCTGTGACCAAAATTTCGACGCCGATGGCCATTAGGATCACACCGCCGAGCACAGTCGCCTTTCCTGCCAATTTCGTGCCGAAACGGCGACCGAGATACAACCCACCGACACAGATCGCAAACGTCACCGCACCGACGATCCCGCACGCGATCAGCGCTTGCCACACGTTATAGGACGCAATCGTGAAGCCGACCGACAACGCGTCAATGGAGGTTGCCACCCCCTGCAACAACAACGCCGCGATACCGACGGCAGGCGCTTCCTCCCCGTCGCTGTGTACACCGTCCAAAATCATTTTGGCACCAAGCAGTCCGAGAAGGCCGAACGCGATCCACGGAATGTACGGCTCGAAGGCGCGGAAATAATGCGTGATGGTGGTGACACACCACCATCCGATCATCGGCATGGCGAACTGGAACACCGCAAATACGCCCGCGATCGTGCCCATGCGTCGTTTGCGCATCGTGGGTTCGTGCAGACCGTTTGCAAGCGAAACGGAAAATGCATCCATTGCCAAGCCAACACCGAGGAAGACGCTGTTGACAAAAAACATCACATCCATAAGCTTGCACCCTCTCCCTTCTTGCTTTGTAAGAATACGCCCCAAGTGCGGCGATTATGCCGCGCTTGGGGCGATGCATTTTAAAGAGTATCCAAATCGGAGGTATCATCGGAGCGAACTTGCTCAAGCACATCCTCCCACGTCGGTTCCGTCACAGCGGACTCTCCCTGCACGTCCTCTTCGGGTGTGGGTGTCTCAACCGTTTGAACGGGCTTACGGCGTTTCTTAGGCACCGTCGCGACCGCAAAGACGATCGCCGCCGTCATCAGACACAATACCATGATCCACAGCAGTGCATTACCTTGCTCTTCTTTGGGGAACATCGTGTTGCGATAGAGCACCAAGCGATCGTTGTTTCCGCACAGCTCAAAGCCGAGGTTTTTGAGTTCTTCGTGGTTCACCTCGCCGACGTTCGCAACGTAATACTCCACCGTCGTGCCGATCTGATCCATCGGCAGGTCGTGATGCACGTTCTTATACTCCGCGGACAGATGGCGACGGACGTTGCCGCGCACACCGACCTGCGTTTCGGCGGGGATGGTCGATTCGACCATGTTCACCGTTTGGATGAAGCCGCTGTAATCGGGGTTTTTGAAGATCGCCGCATAACCGCGCTCACCGATAAACTCATATCCGCGGTGCGTGATCTCGTCCTTGCTGTAATCGTCCGCCATGACGATGTAATACTCCGCTTCGATGAGGAGATCGTCATAATGCGGATTTTGCTCCACATCTTTGTAGGACGCGGGCATCAGACGGAAGGCGTCTCCCTTGGTACCGACCGCCGCTGTGTGGGGAACGGTCTCTTCGATGAACTTCACCGTTTCGACGTAGAGCGGATAGTCGGGGTTTTTGTACACTTCGAGGTAGTCGTTGCCGGCGACAAATTCAAAGTCGTGCAGACGGCTTCCCTCGGGACGGACGGTGACGGTCTTCAGGTCACCGTCCTCACACTTGGCGATATAGTATTCCACGCGCATGGCGAGTCCGTCGTCGTGCGGGTCGAGCACCAGGTGCGGATAGTCGTGAAGATGCGGCATGACGTTGCCTTCCACGCCGATGACGCTTTCCTTGTCGAGCGTTTCATCGATAAACGCGATGGAGGAATCGAACATCTCCTGACGGCTGAAGTAGCCCTCGATGTACGACTGGCAACGCGCCGTCACGCGCGGAAGCGTGATCGCAAAGCAGGTCATGACAGCGGCGGTGATGAGCAAGTTCCGCTTTTTCGCAGACAAGCTTTTCAGCGCCAGGATCGCCGCAACAAGGATCGCCGCACCGACGCCGAAGGTGTATTGGTAGTCGACGTCGTACTGATAAGGCCAGTTGGTCAGCAGATTCACAAGGATCATCGGCAGGATCAGCAACAGCGTCGAGATCTTTTTGGACATGAACGGCGTGAACAGTACGGGCAGGAACATCCAAAGTAGGAACTCCACCTTTTCCGCTTGGAACAGCTGCGTGAACGCGTAGCCGAAGTCAAAAACGCCCGTTTTCACAATACTGCCGATGGACGCCTCCCCTTCCAGGGCAAAGCTGCTGTAGCGATAGCCGAACTCCATGCTCTCCGACGCGCCGCACACCTGGATCATCCACAGTGCAAACACGAAGAAGCCGAGTCCGAGCACCAGCGTGATCAAGCCGTGCTTGATGAGCTTTTCATGCACGATCATAAAGAGGGCGATGGCGATGAGATAGATCGCGGCATCCTCTTTAACGGAGCAGAGCAGGATCGCAAAAATATAGAACGGGATGTACTTCCGCTTGAGCAGGAAATACACCGCAAAAAGCAAGCAGAACGTCAGGAACTTGTTTTCGTGGAAATCGAAGAACAAGCCGAACGACATCGACGGGTAGAGCAGATAGAGTGTGCAGAGCATCAGATTCGCCTTGGGCGAAAACTGCAACGCCTTAGCGATGCCGTACACCGCGAACACGCCGAGTCCCACGAACAACACCTGCATGACGCACAGGTATTCGACCGTGGGGAACAGATAATATCCCGGCAACAGCACATAGAAAAACGGAGAAAAATGCACCGCAAAGTGAGACAGTTCCACGTTGCGCTCCACCGTCGTGATGGGCAGACCCGTCTCCTTCATGCCGTCAAACATCTGCATGAAGATGCCGAAATCGAACGTGTCGTAGGTGAAGGAGCGATAACGGCAGATGCTCATGAACGACAGTGCACCGACAAACAGCACAAACAGCACCGATACCGTGATCTTCACGAAGCGGTCGTTGATGCGGATCTTGCCGAACGGCGATTCAAACCGATTGAACAGCCACAGGCACGACAGGTAGCTCGCAAGACCGATGCCGACTGCCAGCCAGATATTGCGGTTGCTGCCGTCTTGCAGGCAGGAGCAGAACAGCGTCACCGACACAACGAGTGACAGCGGCAGTACCCGATTGGCTCCTCCCATAAAGAGGGCGGTGACCATCACCACCGTCAACGCCAGCACCGAGACTAAGAAGATGAGCACGTTCATGGCTTCCATATAGCCCTCGTACTGCATGAACTTCGGCTGTCCCGAAAAATGGCTCGTGATCATAAAGAGCGACGTGACCGTGATGAACGCGATCACAAACGCGGCGATGAGATTTTGGATGTAGTAGGGTTTTTGGGAATTCGTCAGCGCAGTGGCACCGCGGTGATAGGCGGTTTTGGCGCGCTCAAGAAACTGTTTCATGAATCACTTCTTCTTTCTTCCTCTTTGGGACGGTTGGTCTCGCGCACGATGTACTTCGGTCGTCCTTTGCTCTCCTGATACAAGCGCGCAATGTACTGACCGAGCACGCCGATGCAGAAGAGCTGAATGCCGCCGATAAACGTGATCAGGCACGCAGTCGACGCCCAGCCGATGGTGCCGTCGGGGGCGACCAACTGACGGATGAACACAAACAGCGTCATGATGAGCGAAGCAATACAGAAGAAGATGCCCACCCACGACGAGATGTGCAGCGGTGCCGACGAGAAATTGATGATGCCGTCGAGCGAATATTTGAACAACTTCCAGAACGACCACTTGGTCGTGCCGGCGGCGCGCTCGATGTTTTCATAGGGCAACCACTTGGTCTTGAAGCCGACCCAACCGAAGATACCCTTCGAGAAGCGATTGTACTCACCCATGCCGACGATGGCATCCACCATGCGGCGGCACATCATGCGATAGTCTCTGGCACCGTCCTTGATGTCGGAATCGGAGACACGGTTGATGATCTTATAGAATCGACGTGCGAAGAAGGAGCGGATCTTCGGCTCGCCCTTGCGCGTTTCACGGCAGGTCGCGACCGAATCGTAGCCTTCATTCTTGACAGCATCGTACATCGCGGGAAGCAACGCGGGCGGATCTTGCAGGTCGGCGTCCATGATGACGCAGTAGTCTCCCTTCGCTTGCGAGAGACCGGCATAGATACCGGCTTCTTTGCCGAAGTTGCGGGAAAAGGAAAAATAGAACACACGACTGTCTTTCTCCGCGAGCTCGCGCATGATATGAATGGTGTTGTCCTTAGAACCGTCGTCGACGAGCACAAACTCCACGTCGGCATCCAGCTTGTCCACCCATTTGATCGCCTCTTCATAAAACAGCGGCAGAACCTCTTCCTCGTTGTAGCAAGGCACAATGATCGATATCAGATCGCGTTTCAAAGCCATCCCTCCGTTTTCACAGAACTATACACTATGAAGTATACCATACAGCAAGCAACAGCGTCAACCGCAATCAAAAAAAAACGCGAACATTTTGCGATGTTCGCGTTTTTTTAAAAAATTATGGTTCGGTTTTGCGGCGCAGAACCATCGTCGCACCGATCAGAGCGACCGATATTGCAAGCACCCACAACAGCACGACTGTGTCGTTTTCACCCGTTTGCGGTGAGCGCTGAGCGGTGGTGACGGTCGTTTGCGACACCGTGGTCGTGGTGACAACGGCGGTCGTGGTGGTCACGGTCGTCGTGGTCGCGGGAGCGGTGGTGTTCGGATCGTGGTAGACGTTTTCAAAGCGGATACGCTCGATCGGCTGTCCGCCGACGGCATAGCGCCGTGCCGTCTCGATCAGATGACCGTTTCGGTCATCCTCGATCGTGACGATCACATCGAACGTGCGCATGTCGTAGAGCACATAGTCCGCATCCCCCTGCACCTCCGACACATGGAGCATGTATTCACCGGGGTCGTAGACGGGAAACGCTTCAAACACGACGCGTCCGTCAGCGGTGTTGGTCGCAGACATCAGTCCGCGTCCGCTCTTTGAGCCGCTGAGCACAAAGAGGAACTCGCCCTCTTCCATCGCACGGCCGTCAAGCTGTTTTTCGACGGCAACGCCGAGCGTATAGGGCTGTGCCGTGTAGGCGTTTCGGAACGACAGTCCCGTCGTCTTCTGCCCGTTCTTTTCATAGCGCACCACAGCGCGCAAACGTCCGTTGCCGCTGTCGGTCACCGTCACGATGACCGTATATTCCGACGTATCGTAGGTGATGCCGCCGAGCGTGCCGCGTTCTTCGCAAAGGGTGAAGCGGTAGTTCCCCACCGCGTCAAACATGAGCTCGTCAAACGCAAAGCGTGCGCCGACGTTCGTCACGCGCTCCAGCGTTTGACCGTCCGCGTTCTTCAAAACGAACGCAAATTCGCCGTCTGCGGTGTCGCGTCCCGTGAGCACGTTGACACCCTCGAGCGTCACACCGACGGAAGCGGCTTCGTACCGATTGCAAAACACGATCGGTTCGGCAAGGTCGGTCGCGACGCACAAGTGTCCGTCTTGTTCAAAGACCGTCGCGGTGACGGTGTACACCGTGTCGTCGTAGGTCACACCGCCGAGAGAGCCTTGCTCCTCTGCGACGGCAAAATAATACGTGCCGACGGCATCAAAGCGCACCGCCTCAAACACAAAGCCACCGTCGTGGTCGTTGCCGATGGTCTGCAACGCCGTCGCCTGTCCCAAGTCGAACGATGCGTCCGTTTGATACAAGGTAAAGCGGAATTCATCCGCCGCGTGGACACGTCCGTCGAGCGTCTTTTTACCGCTGAAGACAAGCTGTGCCGCCTCGGAATCGTAGAGGTTTTCAAAGACGGGCGTACCGCGAACGAGTGCACCGTTTTCGTCGCGCAGTTCGGCGGTCGCGCCGACCGAACCGTCGCCGTTGTCGAATACGGTCACCAGCACGTCGTACACTGTCGACGAATAGGTCATGCCGTCAAGAGCGTCGTTGCACTCCGCCAAACGGTAGCGGTGCTGACCGATGTTCGCCGCCGAATAGGCGATGCGGATCGCGGCGTCGCCGTTTGGATCGGTGACGCTCGATTCATGCACCACATAGCGTTCGGTGGCATCCCACAACGCAAAGCGGAATCCGTTTCTCCCGAAGCGTTCATCCTTCACGGTCTTTTTCACGGGGATGGTCAGCACCGTTCCGACCACCGGTGCATAGCGGTGACGGAAGGTTGACGAGACAACACAGCCATTCCCCGTCTCCGTCACGACGGTGTTCATCACGTCGCTGACGTGCGCGATCTCCAAACGACCGTCCCAATCGGCATCGGTCACGTCGATGTGGAAACGGCGATAAGCCGTGTCGTAGCTGAGACCGTCCGAAGTACCGGACGAACGTTCATAGAACCGGAAATGGTAGGTGCCGACGTGATCAAACGTTTCACCCTTGAGGTCAAAGCGCACCGTCGTTTCGTTCGGGTCGTCCACACGAACAGTCGCGAGGGTTTCGAGCGCTTCGCCCGTTTCGGGATGCAACTCTTCGAGTACAAAGGTGAAGGTGTCCCCCGCGCGACGTTCACGTCCTTCGAGCGCGATCTCCGCTTCGACAACGCACGCGTTTTGCACCATTGTCACCGAAGACGGCGTGTAGGACTGCGTGATCGCGACGTAGGCATTTTGCGACGCCGAAACCGTGCCGCGCATTCCTTTGCACGCCGACGGTTGCGGTTGCAGACCGTCGTCCGCGCGGTCGATCACCGAGGCGGTATAGGTCGTGCCGTCGGGCAAACCGCGAAGCCATACCGTCTCGCGCAGTCCGACTTCCACGTTCAGCACGCCGTTCTCATCCGCGGTGACGGGTATTTCGCCGTCCTTGCCGACAAGCGTTGCCGTGAGCGGTCTTTGGGGAGTGAGTACCAGTTGCACCGTCGAGCCGACCGACGAAGGGATCGCGGTGTCAGCGTCAAACGGATGGGTCACATCGGTCGTGATGCACACACCGCCCGTCTCGGACGGCACGTACGAGAGCACAACGTCATCGATGGTTTGACGGGTCAGGCGACCGCCGCCTGCCTCCGTTCCGTTCACACAAACCGAGGACAAGCGATAGGCAGTATCACACGCGGTTTCTTCGATGGTATAGGTCGCGCCGACGGGAAGCTCAGTGATGTAGAGCGTGTCGCGCCGACCGAGGGTCACGTCGGCGATGCCGTCGGTGATCCTCAGGTCACCGCGCTCGCCGACGGATGCGCCGTCGCGGATGCGCTCTACAGCAAACGTGCCGCTGAGCGGTTGCTCAAACACCGTCTTGAAGCACAGACGATAGGTCGCATCTCCCACCGTATCGGGGATCGTCGATTCAAACGTGCGCGACAGCTTCAAGCCCGTTTCCGGCTCGACGAGCAAGCGGCCGTTGTTGCCGAGCATGGAATATGCGTCATAGGACGCATTGGTCATGGATACGTACAGATTGTTGGCGTACGGTACGGATGCCGAGGGGTTGGACGCTTTTTCAAAATAGCGATCCGCCTGCCGACGATAGACCGTGCCTTTGGGAACGTACCAGCCGTCCGCACCGCAAACCGCCTTTTCCAGCGAGACGGACGAGACCGCCTCAAACAGTCGTGACGACGTGGTGCTGTCTTCGGAGAAGATGACTCGCGCACGATAATACGCTCCGTTTACGTCGAGAGCGTGCGACGGATCGGTCAGGAGCACATAATCGTCGCCGTCCTTTTGATAGAGCGGCGTGTCGGTCGTGTAATAATAGCGGTCGTTCGTCGTCGACGGGGTGAAACGCGCGTAGGACGTGACGTGGTCCTTGACATCGGTTTGGGACGCATCCCATGCGTTGGTCCAGAACACACGCGCGCCGTCAGGAGTCACGTGCGCCTCATCGGTGATGTCGGCGACGTTATAACGGTTGATCCCGCTCTCCAAACCGACCTCAAACAACAGGCGGATCGGTTCGGCTTCTTCCCGTGTCAGCGACACGTTTTGTGCCGTGGCTTCATCGGAACCGTCGAGATACACCTTGTACACCACCGTCGGAACCAAGGATGCAGGGATCTTCCAGAGCAGTTCCTGACGACCGGTGAGAAGCGATGTGCGCACCTGCACGGTCATGTACATCATGTCGCTGTCTTTGACAGCGCCCTTGGCTTCGCCGAGGAAGCCGTAGGAACGCACGGTATACGCCGCATTTGCCGGTGGGATACTCTCGTCGGATTCATCGTAAAAGCCGACATACACCCCCGCCGCGTCCGCATACCATGCGATGTAGTTGCTGTACGCCCCCGTCTGCGGATCGTAGGCAAGCTGACCTGCGCGATACGCTTTTCCGATCAGGTCGATGGCGGTCGTGTTGTCCGCGATCCCGAGGCGCGTTTTGATGGAATCGCGCATGGTCAAGCCAAGTGCGGACGGCTCAGCAATGCTGCCGAGTCCTTCGTCCGTGGGGTCATTGAGTTTCGAGGTGAGCGCCGCGCCCGTGAACAGACGGTCGCCGAGCAAAATGCCCTTGACATCCTTGACTTCCATGTACGATCCGATGGCGTCGTTGAATTCGATGTAGCCGCCGAAATCGGGATTACCGCCTTCGAGGTGGGTCGGATACTGCCGCGAACGGAGAAGGATCCTTTCGACAAGAGTGTCAAACGCCTCTTCAGGCGCACCGTCACGGAACGCGATGGCCCCGTCGGCGTAGGCGCGCTCATCCGTTCGCGCGTTTTTGTAGATGGTGAGGATGCGATGCGCCTCGGTTGCACCGGAAGGAATGTGCAATTCCAGTCCCGTCGCACCGTCGAGCGCTTCGTACGCTTTCCAAAATGCATCGGTGAGCGACGCATTCGACGGATCCGACACAGCGTACGCCTCGGGCGAATCGTCGAATGCGACCGTATAAAACAGGCTTTCGCCCAATCGGTCGTAATGCGCTTCGATGCGGTTTACAACATAGGACGCGGTCAACTGCGTCAGGAAGCTGAGCTCTGCCGAGGCGGTTGCACCGCCCGTCGGCGTAACATCCGCCGTCGGACGATCAAAGTCTCCGGTCGCCTTGGTCGGAGCGGAGCCGCCGACCATCACCAACACGGGCAGGCATTGTACGCCGTCTTGAAAATTGCCTTCCGAAACGGACACGTCCGCTTGCTCGAACACGTGCAAGGCGGCAAAGAGACCTGCCTGAGCAAACGCTCCGCCGCCGATCGTATGAACGCCGACATCGGAGGGCGTTTGCCCGCTTTCATCGGTGAGCAAAGGGTCGACCGCCCACACGCCGTCAACCGCCGTAAGATACTGCGACGAGTTCGACACATAACGCCCGAGCGGCAACAACACGGTCGCTTCCTCGCTGTAGGCGATCACGGCGACGCGGTTATTGAAGTTTGAGGAGAGCAACATCTCGATCGTGCGGTTGATCTCCCGCACCGCACGGGACGTCGCGTCGCCCATCGCCGCCGACGCATCCACCAAGAGCACCGTGTCGGTCGGGACGGTCGAGTAGCCGATCACTTCTTTGCTTGAAGCGATCGCCGACAACGCCACCAAAAAGTGATGCGCCGGATCCTCAAGGGTGACATCCTCGCGCGCAAACGCGGACGTGTCGGTGAACACCGATTTGTCCATCCACACGCCGCCGGCGTATTGCGTGGTTTTGACCTGCGGTCCGTAAAACTGTTGCCAACTGTCCATCGTCGAGGGATCCGCCACACGATTGGCAAGCGCCGCTGTGGGCACGGTCACCGACATCGGGACCCACACCGCCAGCAGGCACAAGCTCAACAGCAATGCCAAAAAGCGCTTAGGATTTCCCGTTCGCTTCATTTCTCTCCACTCCTCGCAAGGGGCGATGTGCCGTGAAAACGGATCACGACTCACCCAAGATGTTCTTCAAGAAGAAGGTTTCGATGCGCTGCCACTCGCCCGCTTGGTTGCGCGCAAACCACAACGCCTTATACTCCGCGAGCCACGCCTTGCACGCGTCGATCCATGCCGCATCGTACGGCAGGTCGCGCGACGCGGCGTGCAACGCACCGAACACCACCGCAATACCGCGCGCCGCCAATGTCAACGTTTCACCGATGCGTCGGTCGATGGTTCCCGTGTTCGTCAGCTCTTGCAAGCGCGCGGCACAAGCCGCACACGCGCGCTCTTTTTCCTGCAGATCCAGCTTTTGCAGATCCGCCTTGTGGCGGTCGTAATCTTTCGGTACGCCGCGCTCGTTGTCGAAGAACTGCACCGTCAATTCCCACAGCGCCTTTTCGTAGCCGAAGCTCTCCAAAAACAGCTCGTCCGAGCGGTTCAGCTCACGCAGGATGGCGATGACCTCCGCGTCACCGTAGACGAGCGCTGCCAACGCCTCTTCAAACGCCGTCTCCTCCGTGCCGTGCACGTTCCACGCGACCGAAGCACCCAGCGCCGTACCGTAGAGGATGCCTTCATCAAAGCAGAGGTGACCGTAGTCGCCCCAGTTGGTGATGAGCATACCCTTTGCTCCGTGTTCAAGACCGCTTCTTGTGACGTTTTGCAGGTTCGGAGCGCTGTATTCGATCTTTTCGACAAAGCGTTTGTGCGAATGGACGCTGGGACACACGATCTGGGGACGTCCGTTTTCTTCCAAAAATTCCGCGCGCAGACCGTTGCCGCGCGCATCGTAGCACCAGTTGAGGAACACGATGTCTTCGGGGAGCGTGTCGAGCGTCTCGGGATGTTGCATCACGATGTCCCCCCACATCATGGTCGTCTTGCCGCGCTCACGCAGGAACGCCGCCAATCGGCTGACGAACGTGGCGTAGCAGGCGGTCGTGTCGCCACCGGCGTTGCGCCCCTTGCACAGATCAAACGTCTCATCACAGCAGATGTTAAAATAGTTCGACGAGAACAGCGGCAAGTACTGCGCGATGAGCGATGTGATGAGTGCAAAGCTCTCGGGATTGTTCGGGTCGATGGTGTGATGGATCAGGCGCTCATGCCAGTTGTGGATGGAGGGCGTGTAATTTTCCATCTCGCACAAATGCCGATACCGCGGCGATTGCAACAAGAAATACAAATGCCCGAACGACGAGAGCGACGGAATGAGTTCTATACAACGCTCACGGCAATACGCATCGAGCTCCGAAATGTCCTCGTCGGTGTAGTAGCCGAGATCGTCATGGATGCCGACATATTCTCGGAAACGGTGCGTGTGTTCGACGTACAACTGCAGCGAGTTGATCTTCCACGCGCTCAGACGATCGACCAGCACCTTGAGTGTGTCGAGCGTCGGGATGCGACCGCGGCTGACATCCTGATAAAACCCGCGAAACGGCAGATCGGGTTTGTCCGCGATCGCACAGCAGGGAACCGTCCCCTGCGTCGCGAGTTGACGCCACGTCTGCAACGCGTAAAACGCGCCGCGCGGTCCGTCCGCCTGCACCGTCACGCCGTCGGACGACACGGTCATGTTGTACGCTTCGTTTCGGGTATCGTCGCCGCACGACAACGTGAGCGGGATCGTGCCGTTTTCGTTCAGGCAGGACGCATACTGCACCCGCAACCACGCCGGACAGGACGACGAGACCGTCGCAAGATACACGAGAGAGGGATCGCAGACACCGTCCGACAGGCAAACGGACTGCGGAGTTGGGATCAAACGCATAATACTCCTCCGTAATACAATATATGTAAATTATACAATAAGATCATTTTTTATGTCAAGTATTTAGCTACTGTTCACGAATATTTTCGGCGCACAAAAAAGCGTGCCCTCCGTAAAAGAAGGGCACGCTTTTTTCAGCGATTGCAGAAGAATGACGTGCTTTTGGCGGCACATTTCCGGCGACCGACACACGTGTTGTCACAGCGGCGGTCACGCAATTCGCAAACGGGATTCGGTGCGGTTTCGAAGCGGTAATCCTTGCCGAAGCGACGCACGTGCATATCGATGACGTTGTGCGACGGCACGCAGTCGACCGACGGGATCATACGCGCCTGATAGCGGAAGAAATCCGCCTCGTCGGGGAGCGATTCAAGCTTTTCGTAGTCTTCGAGCACCCCGGTGAATTGCACCGTCGAACCGAGGATCTCACGCACGTAGTCGATGTTTTCGTGCAACGACAGCGGCGCGGGGAACTCGCCGTTTTGGATGACCTGTTGCCATTCCTTGCCTTCGTACTTCGAAAGCAGCTGCGCCGCTTTGTGCAAATGCGCGATCTCCATGTGCAGGTGCTGTTCCCAGATCGCCTTGATGCAGGGATCCGACTCGGTCTTATAGCACGACCAGTAGAGATAGCACTCGGTGTATTCGTGCCAGAGAAGCATTTCAAGGAAGGTGGCATTCGGATCCATGAGCGATTCGTACTGCGTGACGTGCTCTTCCTCGACGAGCGCGATCTCCTCATACAAGCGACGCACCGCATCGTTGCCGCCGAAATTGGAGAGATTCATATAGTAGTTCATGGTCTGCTGCTCGGCGGCGGTGATGATCATGGTGGCAAGCACCGTCATGCGGTCGTCTTTTTTGGCGTTGACGGAGCGCTTGACGTTGTCTTTTGGGAAGCGGTGATGCGCGATCGTCGGGCGACCGGGCATGATCTCGGTGTAACGCCCCACCAGGCGTTCCGCCGCTACCCCCTGCTCCGCTTCGAGTTGGTTGGCGTAGCGATACAGATGGTCAAAATCTTCAAGCAACGCGAAGTCGAGGGCTTTCTTCACGTTGCAATCGCACTCGCGCTTGGCAAGCTCCGCTGTCAGATCGACCGCCAGTTGCTCATAACCGATCGTATGCTCCAATGCCGATTCGTTGCAAGGTTTGAGCAGGGCGATATACTGCTGTTGCTGTTTTTCGATCATACGCGTCAGCGACAGTTCGCGGCGCAGGTCGTTGTTCATCGTGTGGCGCGCGAATTGATGCGAGAACCAGTTGGCTTCAAACTCGGTACCGTTCATCAGGATGATGCGCGTCTTGGTGTAGGGATCCACCTCGTGTTTGTTGTAGGCTTTCGGGTAGAGCTGCTTGAAATTGCGAAAGCAATCCTCAAGCGACATGGCGTGTTCATGAAACGGATTCATTGCAAACCCCTCCTATACGTGTGATGCACTCACAGTATATGTCCGATGAAGGGGTTCATGCGCTCGTTTTGCCCAAAGACGCAAAAAAAGCGACCGCACGGGTCGCTTTTTTTCGATGGGTGAATTTATTCGACGATGACCGCCGCGATGACCGCCACAGCGTCAAACGCCTTATCGGTCCAGGTGATCTCGGTGGTAGCACCCGCCGCAGACATCTTCTCCTGACGAACCGTTTCGTCACGAAGCATCTCGCACGCCTCGGCCGTCAAGCGCATCTTCTCGGCAAACATCATCTTGAACGAAGGACCGTAGGTATCGTAATACTTACGCGCCGCCTCCTGCAAGTCTTCGTGAGAGTATTCCGATTTCTCGCACCAATCGAGAAGCGCCACCGCACAACACACGGCACTTTGGTCGGTGTTCTTCATACCGAGCGACAGATCCGACACGCCGTCCATCGCTTCAAACAGCGCTTGTTCATTCGCTGTGAGCGGAGTCGTTGTCGTGGTATCGACGGAATCCGCCGCACCGCCGTCGTCCACCGTCTTTGCGGGAGCTTCACTGCAACCGACGGCAAAGCACATCATCATAACCAGCGCAACCGCCAGACACATCATTTTTTTCATCATGGTTCATTTCATTCCTTCCGAAAGTAAATGGTGGTTTAAAGAAACACCGCCAAGATAATACTACGCTATCCCGGCGGTGTTTGTCAATAGTTATTTTTTCTTGTCCATACCGGTCAACGGGCGGCAATGCCAGATGCGGTCGGAATAATCACGGATCGAACGGTCGGAGGCGAAGATGCCGCTACCCGCCGTGTTGAGAAGCGCCTTACGCGCCCAGGCTTCCTTGTCGGTGTACGCCTTGGCGGAATCCGCCTGCGCACGGCAGTAATCCTCGAAGTCCGCGAGCACCATATAGGGATCCTTCGACGTCAAGGAACCGGCGATCTCGCCGAACTGACGACCGCCGAAGCCCTGGAACATGGCGTCGATCGCGCGATGGATGCGCGGGTTGCTGTTGTAGAGGTTTTGCGGCGTGTAGCCCATACGCTTCTGGTTCTCCACTTCCTCGGCAGACATACCGAAGATGAAGATGTTGTCCGCGCCCACCGAGTCATAGATCTCAACGTTCGCGCCGTCCATCGTACCGAGCGTCACAGCACCGTTCATCATCAGCTTCATGTTACCCGTGCCGCTCGCCTCGGTACCGGCCAGCGAGATCTGCTCGCTGATGTCGGCGCTGGGCATGAGCAGTTCCGCCAGCGACACACGGTAGTCTTCGAGGTACACGACCTTCAGCTTGGAGCTGATGACCGGATCCTTCTCGATCTCTTTGCCGAGCAGGTAGATGAAGCGGATGATCTCCTTGGCCAGATAGTAGCCGGGAGCCGACTTCGCGCCGAACAGATAGGTGCGCGGCACGATGTCCATATTCGGGTTCTCCTTAAGTTGGAGATAGGTGTGCAGGATATGCAACGCGTTCAGGTGCTGACGCTTGTACTCATGCAGACGCTTGACCTGCACGTCGAAGATGGAATCGGGATCGAGCGTCACACCGTTGTGCTCCTTGACGTACTTCGCAAGGCGCTCCTTATTGCGGCGCTTGATCGCCATGAAGTCCGCCAAAGCCGCTTTGTCATCGGCAAACTTCTTGAGGCCCTCGAGCTGAGCCGCATCGAGTACGAAGCCGTCGCCGATCTTGTCGGTGATGAACTCGGTCAATTCGGGGTTTGCCTGGCACAGCCAGCGACGATGTGCGATGCCGTTGGTGACGTTCTTGAACTTCTCGGGCATCACGGTGTAGGCATCGTGGAAGACGTCCTGCTTGATGATCTCGCTGTGCAGCTGCGACACACCGTTGACCGAGTGCGACGCCGCAACGCAGAGGTTCGCCATCTTGACGAGACCGTAGCTGAGGATCGCCATGCGGCTGACCTTCTGCACGTCGTTGCCCGTCTTCTCCATCATCTCCGCGCTGAAGCGGTTATTGATCTCGCAGACGATCTGATAGATACGCGGCAGGCGCTGCTTGAACAGGTCTTCCGGCCAGCACTCGAGCGCTTCCGCCATAACGGTGTGGTTGGTGTACGCCATCGTGCGGGTGATAATGCTCCACGCATCGTCCCACGAATAGCCGCACTCGTCGAGCATGATGCGCATCAGCTCGGGAATGGCAAGCGTCGGGTGAGTATCGTTGATATGGATCGCGGCCATCTCGGGGAGGTTATCGAGCGTGCCGTACTCTTGGAGGTGGCGTTGCACGATGTCCTGCACCGAAGCGGACACGAGGAAGTACTGCTGAGACAGGCGCAAGGACTTGCCTTCGCGGTGGTTATCCGCCGGATAGAGCACCTGGGTGATGATCTCCGCCATCGCCTTTTGCTCCATGGCGCGCATATACTCGCCCTGGTTGAACAGCGACATATCCATGCCCGGGGCGGTCGAACGCCACAAACGGAGCGTCGACACACCGCGACCGTCCTTACCGGCGACCATCAGGTCGTAGGGCTGCGCGATGATCACGGTCGCATTTTGATGCTCGATGTGATGGAAGCCGTTGTCCCACCACTCATGCACTTCGCCGTCGAAGCGCACTTCCTTGGCAAGCTCGGGGCGCGGAAGCAACCAGCACTCGCCGCCGGGGAGCCAGAAATCGGGAGTCTCGGTCTGCCAACCGTCGACCAGCTTTTGGCGGAAGATACCGTATTCGTAGAGGAGCGAGTAGCCGATCGCGGGCATCGACGCGGTCGCCAGACCGTCGAGGAAGCACGCCGCCAAACGTCCCAGACCGCCGTTGCCCAGACCGGCATCCGGCTCGAGCTCATACAGCGAGTCCAGCTTGACGCCGTACTTCTTGAGCTCAGTCTCCGCTTCTTTGGTGAGGTTCATGTTGAACAGGGTGTTCTTGAGGGAACGGCCCATCAGGAACTCCATGCACAGATAGTAGACCTGCTTGGAATTCTGCTTGTGCGTCTCATTGATATACTTGACGCGCTGACGACGCATACGGTCACGCAGAACAAGCGCCAACGCATTGTACCAATTTTCATTGGTCGCATCTTCGGGCTGTACCGAGAAGTTGTGAAGCAGCTTCGCCTTCAACTCGTCGATCAAGGAAGTCCCTTGGGCGGATGCTTTCTTGGTGGTTTCCTTTTTCGCGGGGGCTTTCTTGGTCGTCTCTTTCTTTGCGGGAGCCGCCTTCTTCGCCGCCGGCTTCTTGACCGTTTCTTCGGTCACCGCCGCCGTTTTGGCTTCCTTGGTTTCGGCTTTCGCGGGAGCCGACTTCTTCGCCGTCGCCTTTTTGGTCGTATCGTTACTCACGATCGGTTCACTACCTTTCTAAAACATTCTGCCGAAAGCAGAAAGAAATGTATAAAACGATAAGGATATTATATACTATGGTGCCGTAATTTGCAACAGATTATGCGAAATATATAAAATTTTTGCATAAATTGGTTTTTTAACCAACTGTTTTCGGCACATTACACAAGATTTCGACGTTTTCGAGCCCTAACAAAGCGAAATAAGCAGCAAAATTCGACGGCGCGGCGACGAAAAGTGCAAACAGCGCGTCTTTTTTTACCTTGTATTTTGAGGGGGAAGCATTATAATTTAAGTACAAAGGACATGAAAATCAGAAAGGATGCGTGTACTTATGTTATTGAAAAATGCCGTTGTTTACAACGAAATGTTTGAACCCGTTCGTGCTGACGTGGCGATCGAAGGCGAGACCATCGCCGCCATCGGCAACGTGACGGCGTCCGGCGAACAGTTTGATCTCACCGGTTGCACCGTGCTTCCGGGCTTCATCGATATGCACATTCACGGTTGCGCCGGTGCGGATACGGGCGATGCGACCCCCGAAGCGCTCGAAGCGATGTCGGCTCTGCTCGTCAAGCGCGGTGTCACCTCCTTCTGCCCCACTTCGATGACGCTGTCGTTTGAGGCGTTGCAGAAGATCTTCGGCAACGTTGCCGCCTGCAAGGACAAGGTGTCCGGTGCGTACATCCAAGGCATCAACATGGAAGGTCCGTACATCTCCATGGCGAAGAAGGGTGCACAAAACGGCAACTTCGTGCGCAATCCCGATAAAGACGAGTTCAAGAAGCTGTACGACGGTTGCGGCGGATGCATCTCAGTCGTGGACATCGCCCCCGAGTGCGAAGGCGCGGAAGAGTTCATCAAAGAAGTGCAACCGTATTGCGCCGTGTCCACCGCTCACACCTCGGCGGACTACGACGAGGCGATGAAGGCCATCGAGTGGGGTGTGCGCCACACCACCCACCTCTACAACGCGATGAGCGGTCTGACCCACCGCTCGCCCGGCGTGGTCGGCGCGGTGTTTGATGCCGCCAACACCTACGGTGTGCGTGCGGAGCTTATCTGCGACGGTTTCCACATCCATCCGGCGGCGCTTCGCATTGCGTTCCGTCAGCTCGGCGAGGATCAGTCCATCATCGTCAGTGACTCGATGATGGCCGCCGGTCACGTAGACGGCGAATACGACCTCGGCGGTCAGACGGTGTACGTGCGCGACGGCAAGGCGCTCCTCGCCGACGGCACCATCGCCGCTTCCACCTCCAACATCCACGAGGAATTCAAAAACGTCGTATCCTACGGTGTTCCCTTCAAGCAGGCGGTCAAATCCGCCACCATCAACCCCGCCAAGGCGATCCGCGTGGACGATCGTACCGGTTCGATCAAAGTCGGCAAGCTCGCGGACATCGTGGTTTTGGACAAAGACCTCGAGATCAAGCTCGTCATTGTCAAGGGTGAAGTGAAGGTCAATAACCTGTAATACCGGATTTCACAAAAAATTCAAGCAAATCGCTTGACTTATATCTAAAAAGCGTGTATGATACTTCTAATATCAATGCCGTATAAAAGCGGCACTTTCACATCAAACTACCGTTAAAAACAGGAGGTATTCGTTATGAAGAAGAATAACATCTGGGTTTGGGTTACTGTTATTGCGGCGCTCGTTGCCGCTGCCACCACGGTCGCCGTTCTGGTTCTCCGCGCTCGCAAAAAGGCTGAGGAAGGTGAGCCGATCTACGATTGCGGTTGCTGCGACGATATGGACTGCATCTGCTGCGACGACGCTGCGGCTGAAGTTACGGAGTAAAACCGTCTTCCCGCTCTGCAAAGAGCGGGAATTTTTCTATACCGACATCATAAACCCAGCAAAAAGGAGGCGTTTTGCATGGTCAACACCAATGCAAGCGAAAAATTTCTCAAAGAAGGCTTGACGTTTGACGACGTGCTTCTGATCCCCAGAGCGTCGAACATTCTCCCCAGTGACATCAACGTCAACACCAAGCTCACCAAAGATATCACGCTGAATATCCCCCTCATGACCGCTGCGATGGATACCGTCACGGAATCCAACATGGCGATCGCCATGGCGCGTGAAGGCGGCATCGGTGTTATCCACAAGAATATGCCCGTGGAACGTCAGGTCGATCTCGTAGATCGCGTGAAGCGTTCGGAAAACGGCGTCATCGTCGACCCGTTCTTCCTCTCCCCCGATCATCGCGTCGAGGATGCCAACGAACTGATGGGCAAATTCAAGATTTCCGGTGTGCCGATCGTGGAAAACGGTAAGCTGGTCGGTATTCTCACCAACCGCGATATGCGTTTCCTCACCGACTTCTCGCAACGCATCGAGGAAGTCATGACCAAGGAAAACCTGATCACCGCGCCGGTGGGCACCACCCTCGAAGAAGCACAGGAGATCCTGCGTCAACATCGCATTGAGAAACTTCCGCTGGTCGATGAAAACGGTGCACTGAAGGGTCTTATCACCATCAAGGACATCGAGAAAAACCTCAAATATCCGAACTCCGCGCGCGACGCGGCCGGTCGCCTGCTTTGCGCCGCCGCCATCGGCGCTACGGCAGATGTGTTGGATCGTGCCTCTGCCCTCGTGGAAGCACAGGTCGACGCGCTCGTCCTTGACTCGGCTCACGGTCACAGCCAAAACATACTCAAAGCGGTTGCCAAGGTGAAAGCGGCGTTCCCGAACATCTCGCTCATCGCCGGCAACATTGCCACCGCCGAAGCGGCGGAGGCGCTCATCGCCGCCGGTGCGGACGCCATCAAGGTCGGTATCGGCCCCGGCTCCATCTGCACCACGCGTGTGGTCGCCGGCATCGGTGTGCCGCAGATCACGGCGGTCTACGATGCGGCTTGCGTCGCTTCCAAGTACAACATCCCCGTCATCGCGGACGGCGGTATCAAATATTCCGGCGATATCGTCAAGGCGATCGCTGCCGGTGCGAACGTCTGCATGATCGGCTCGCTCGTCGCGGGTTGCGCAGAGTCTCCCGGTGCGACCGAGATCTATCAGGGTCGTCAGTTCAAGGTCTACCGCGGCATGGGTTCGCTCGCCGCGATGGAACAAGGCTCGAAGGATCGCTACTTCCAGGAAGCCAACAAGAAGCTTGTTCCCGAAGGCGTCGAAGGTCGCGTGCCCTACAAGGGCCCGGTCGCCGATACCATCTATCAGATGCTCGGCGGTCTGCGCGCCGGCATGGGCTACTGCGGTTGCCCCGATATCCCGTCGCTGCAGAAGAACGGTCAGTTCGTGCGCATCACGGGTGCCGGCCTGAAGGAAAGCCATCCGCACGATATCAGCATCACCAAGGAAGCCCCGAACTATTCGACGGGTCTGTAATCACTAACAAAAAAGAAGGAATGGTTCGTTTGAACCATTCCTTCTTTTTATGTAAGGGACTCGGACCAGCCTTCATTGTAAACAAAGCGCGCGTTCTCAGGAAAGTCAAACGTGCTGCTATGCTCGGAAAGGATCAATGTATCGCTGTCCTGAATAAAGAATACAAATCGTGCATTTGGGGTATTCACAATCAGCTGTGAACCGTCCACAATATAATGACCTTGTTGGCTATACGATTCAATCAGCGATTGACCGACACGCATCCATTGCGCCCGCGTATCCAACAAGGCATACGGTGGTGCCACGTCCTCTGGTGAGGATTCCATCAAATAATATCCGTCGCGCAAATCAGCGGAATCGCAAGCACAAAAGGCAACCAGCATGATCAGCGCAAGTACTGCCATTTTAAGAGTATGCATGATGCGTTTCACTCCTATATACAAAACATCCATCGCGTCGAAACGCGATGGATGTTTTTGAATCGGTAAAGGTCGATTATTTGATTTCGACTTCGGCACCGGCCTCTTCGAGCTTCGCCTTGATCGCGTTCGCGTCGTCGTTGGAGACAGCCTCTTTGAGCGTCTTCGGAGCGTTGTCGACGATCTCCTTCGCTTCCTTCAGGCCCAGACCGGTCAGTTCCTTAACAACCTTGATGACCGCAACCTTGTTCGCGCCGGCCGACTTCAGCACGACGTCAAACTCGGTCTTCTCTTCCGCAGCAGCGCCGCCCGCAGCCGGAGCCGCAGCCATCGCCACGGGAGCCGCAGCAGAAACGCCGAACTCCTCTTCCAGAGCCTTCACGAGCTCAGACAGCTCGAGAACGGTCATAGCCTTAACTTCTTCAATGATTTGAGTGATTTTCTCAGACATGATAATGTACCTCCATGTTCGAATTTTTAAAAATATGATGTGCTGTGATGACACAGCGATGTTCCGTCATTCGCGACGGAGCCGGGGAAATTACGCTTCTTCGCCTTGCTTTTCGGCGATCGCGTTCAGGACGCGAGCCAGACCCGAGATGGGCGCAAGCAGGGTGCCGAGCGTGATAGCGACCATAACGTCCTTCGAGGGGATCTTGCCGAGTTCTTCCACCTTCGCGGCGTCGATCACTTCGCCGTCGAGGAAGCCCGCCTTCACCGAGAAGGTCTTGCTGGTCTCCGCATACTTCGTGAGGATGCGAGCCGCAGCCGTATGATCTTCGTTGCTCAGGGCGAGAGCCGTAGAGCCTTCGAGGACGCTGTCCAGACCCGAAAGGTCCACATTCGCGGCCGCACGACGGAGCATCGTGTTCTTCACGACGAAGTATTCGATGCCGGCCTCACGCAGTTCGCGGCGGAGCTTGGTGTCGTCTTCGACGGTGATGCCCTTGTAGTCCACCACAACGCCGGCGACAGCCGCCTTCAGCTTCTCGGAGAGATTGTCCACGAGTTCTTGCTTTTGCTTCAAAATCAGTTCGCTTGCCATTTCTTCATGTCACCTCCCGCTAACAATGTCATGGCAATGTAAAAAAGCCCTCTCTGTTTTCACAGAGAGGGCATCAGCGACAACAGGACACAAAAACACTCGCGAAGGAGGTTTTTGTCTTATCCGTGCCGTCCCTCGGCAGGCGACCCATTGCCGGATCTTTACGTGTTCCGAGGAACACACCTGCTGTCTGTGGAAAACAGCAATATGGATTATATCACGGTTTTCTATACAAATCAAGAGTTTTTTGCAGATTTCGCAAAAACTTTTGATTAGCCGATCTTGTTCGGGTTGATCTTCACGCCCGGGCCCATCGTCGAAGCAACGGTGCAGGAGCGGATGTATTGACCCTTCGCCGCGGCGGGTTTCGCGCGGACGATCGCGCCGAGGAGTGCTTCGAAGTTCTCTTGGAGCTTCTCGACACCGAACGACACTTTGCCGATCGGGCAGTGGATGATGTTGGTCTTGTCGAGACGATACTCGATCTTACCGGCCTTCGCCTCGGCGACCGCTTTCGCGACATCGGGGGTAACCGTACCGGCCTTCGGGTTCGGCATCAAGCCACGGGGGCCGAGGACCTTACCGAGACGACCGACAACGCCCATCATATCCGGGCTCGCGATCACGACGTCGAAATCCATCCAACCGCCGTTGATCTTCGCGATCATATCATCATCACCGACGAACTCCGCACCGGCTTCGGTAGCGGCGGTCGCCTTGTCGCCCTTCGCGAACACGAGCACGCGGACTTGCTTGCCGGTGCCGTGCGGCAGGACGATCGCGCCACGAACCTGCTGGTCCGCATGGCGGCTGTCAACGCCCAGCTTGACGTGGACTTCAACCGTCTCGTCAAACTTCGCCTTGCCGGTCTTCACCGCAAGGTCGAGGGCTTCGGAAATCTCATAAAGATTTTGAGAATCGATCAGCTTAGCGCTGTCGACATACTTCTTACCATGTTTCATAGTGTGTTCCTCCCTGTTAAGTCCGCAATCCACCGTTTACACATAAACGGGTGCGGCTGAGTGGTAAATCGGAATGTTGAGGGGTTCCTCCCACCCGAAAAATCAGTCGACGACTTCGATGCCCATGCTGCGCGCGGTACCGGCGATCATGCTCATAGCACTCTCGATGTTCGCGGCATTCAGGTCCTTCATCTTCGTCTCAGCGATTTTCTTGACTTGCTCGGTCGTGATCTTTGCGACCTTGGTCTTGTTCGGAACACCCGACGCCTTCTCGATGCCGCAAGCCTTCTTGATGAGGACAGCCGCAGGGGGGGTCTTGGTGATGAACGTGAACGAACGATCCGCATACACGGTGATGACGACGGGGATAATCAGACCCACATCATTCTTCGTACGCTCGTTGAATTCCTTGGTGAACGCCATGATGTTGACGCCATGCTGGCCGAGAGCGGGGCCGACGGGGGGCGCCGGCGTGGCCTTGCCGGCCGGAATTTGCAGTTTGATGTAACCGGTGATTTTCTGAGCCATTTTTACTTGCACCTCCAAAGTTCGTGGTCAATGGCGGAACGGCTATATTCGTTACGATGTCCGTTTCGGACAAGGTCGACCGTTCCTCCCACAGCCGGAAGAGTGTCCGACACACGGGAAATACACAATGCCTTGTGTATAACTTTCAAATTTTGTTGCTGCTGTTTCAGTCGTCGAGCAGCTCGACCTGATCGGGCTCCAGCTCCACGGCGGTCTCGCGACCGAACATCGAGATGGTGACCTTGATCTTGTTTTTCTCCAGATCGATCTCATCCACACGACCGGTGAAGTTCTCCAGCGGTCCGTCGATGATGCGGATCATGTCGTTGACGGCGTAGTTGATGACGATCTCGTGTTTCTCAACACCGAGCGCCGCCACTTCCTCTTCCGTCAGCGGGACGGGTTTGCCGTTCGGTCCGACAAAGCCGGTGCAACCGCGCGTGTTGCGCACAATATACCACGAGTCATCACTCATGACCATCTTCACCAGCACGTAACCGGGGAACAGCTTGCGCTCCACTTCGCGTTTTTTGTTGTCCTTCACCTCGGTCACCGTTTCGGTCGGCACACGGATCTCTTGGATCCAGTCGTGCAGTTTCCGATTTTCAACGATGGTTTCCAGGTTCGTGGCAACCTTGTTTTCGTAACCCGAATAGGTATGAACTACATACCATCTTGCTTCTTCCATCCGTTCGATCCTCCTTGAAAGATTCTTCGCAGAAGATTACAGGGACACAAACCAGCTGACAAGCGCGCCAAGGGCTGTATCCACCACGCAGATCAGGATACCGAGAACCGCACACACGGCCAAGGTAACCAACGTGTTACGCACCACACTCGGGAACGTGGGCCACGTGATCTTCTTGAACTCGCCCTTCGTGTCACGAAAATACTTGCCGATCCGATGGAAAATACCGGGTTTTTTGCTCTTTTCGGATTTGGACGCCTTGGCGTCGACTTCCTTGCTCACGATTTTTTCGTCAGCCATAGAGACCCTTCCTTTCTCTTTTAAACTCGAATGATCGGCAGCTTACTTCGTCTCTCTGTGAACGGTATGCTTTTTGCAGAAGCGGCAATACTTGTTCATCTCCAGGCGATCCGGATCGTTCTTCTTGTTTTTCATCGTGTTGTAGTTGCGCTGCTTGCATTCCGTGCAAGCCAAAGTGATCTTCACTCTCATAACGGCACCTCCATGTTTTTGGAAATTGATAAGCCTCCCTCATCAGGGACGACGCGCAAAAAAGCGCGCAAAAAAATAACCCCCTATTTGAGGTATAGCAAGTATACCACACTCTCCGCCGTCGGTCAAGTCTTTTTTTGAATTTTTTTGTGTTTTATTATGAAGACTCAATATAAAAGAAAACGACCCTTCCGAGGAAGGGTCGTTCGCATGGGATTTTCATTAATAACCGGACACATACTTGAACAAGAGCAACGTATCCATCATATTGACCGCTCCGTCGCGATTGTAGTCCGCCAACTCGTATTGCGTTTCGGTAAAGTCTCGCGCACCGTTGACACACGCATAGTGCAACAACGCATCAACCGTGTTGAGAACGCCGTCGTTATTCATATCGCCGATCAGGCCATCGGGCTCCGCGACCACTTTGCCGTTCACGACCGTGCAGTTGAGCTCGTAATCTTTCGGATAGCCGTCCGCATCCGCAGCGCCCGTGCCGTCGTTGCCGCAAATCGGATAAACGGTCACGTCGATGTTGGTGCCGACCGTCGACTTGAGGATCTTGAACGCCACGCGAAGCAACTCACCGCCGTCCGTTTTGCCGGTAGCAGAAGCGGTAGCCGCCGAGAAGCGGAAACAACCGGCCTCTTTCACAGCGCCCACATACATCCAGCGGTTGTCGAACAGCTCGCCGTTGACCTGATAGCAGGTTGTGAGGCTCTCATCGTCCGGATCCGCATACTGCGTGAACACCGGCTCGAGAACCGTTTTGTCATACGTCATCTCAATATCCAAGTTGACAAGATAGCTGCCTTCGGAAATCGAAACGGGGATCTCCACGATGTCGCCCGCTTTGCCGGACACCGAACCGACCGTCACCGTCACATCCGCCGGTGCCGCCGACACACAAATCGAGAAACTCGTCAGCACGAGCAACAGCGCCATCGCCAAACCGATCACACGTTTTTTCATAATCGTCGTCCTCCTTCATATCGCATAAGAAGCGTATGATATCTCCTTTGATTATATCATGTATTTCACACGGGTGCAAGTCCTCCCTCTGTGTTTTTTTATTTTTTCTGATTTTTCTAAAAAACGCTTTACTTTCATAGTGTAGTGTGTTAAAATTTTAGTGTACGAATGTTACAGGAGGTTTGAATTATGAATTCAAAAATCAAAGACGCTAACGCCGATTTTCTGTTCCAGGCGATTTTGCAACTGGAGTCCATGGAAGAGTGCTATCAATTTTTCGAAGATCTTTGCACCGTTTCGGAGATCAAGGCATTGTCTCAACGCATCGTGGTGGCCAAAATGCTCAGCGACAAGCGTGTATACAGTGATATCGTTGCCGCAACGGGCGCATCCACCGCAACCATCAGCCGTGTCAATCGTTCGCTGATCTACGGTTGCGACGCGTACGATATGGTGTTCTCGCGCATGAAGGAGAAGAACATTGAACTGCCGTGCGAGGACGCGCAATGAGCGGATATCAGGCACTTGCCTCCTACTACGACCGCTTGATGTCCACCGATTACGATGCGTTGGCCGACCATCTGCTTTCCCTCTTCGCCGTGCACGGCGACTCGCCGCGCACCCTGTTGGATCTGGCGTGCGGCAGCGGCAGCTTGACGGCGGCGCTTTGTGACCGCGGCGTTGACATGATCGGTACCGACGGTTCGCAGGATATGCTCAGCCTCGCTGCCGAAAAATGCCCGTCGGCGCTCCTACTGTGCCAGGATATGCGTCAGCTCGACCTGAACGACGTCGTGGACGGCGCGGTCTGCACGCTCGACAGCATCAGCCATCTGCTTCGCACCGCGGATATCGCGGCGGTGCTCGATCGTTTGCGGTTGTTCATCGCCCCTGACGGACTGTTGATCTTTGATGTCAACACCCCGCACAAGCACCGTCACACGTTGGGCGATCACACGTTTGTACTTGAGGACGACGAAGTAATGTGCGTGTGGCAAAACTATTTCTGCGAGCGCGACAACACCGTCACGATGGTGCTGGACTTTTTCGAAGAGCAGGAGGACGGCCGCTACGATCGCGTCAGCGACGTGATCAAGGAACGTGCCTACAGCTTGCCGACGCTCAAAAAACTGCTCACCGAGGCGCAGTTTGAATTGGTGGCGGTTTATGAGGATATGACGACCGACGCTCCCTCTCCCACCGCTGACCGTTGGACATTGGTGGCGCGCAATCGCCGCCCGTCCGAGGACTATGTGTAACCATTTCTCATTCAGGAGTGTATATTGATCATGGGTAAATTGATTCGTTGTCTCACCACCGACGCCACTGTGATGGCGATGGTGCTGGATTCCACCGATATTGTGGCGCGTGCCGAGCAGATCCATCAACCGAGCGCTGTCGTGACGGCGGCGCTCGGTCGCTTGCTGACCGCCGCGTCGATGATGGGCGTGATGCTCAAGGGACGCGACGACACGGTGACTCTGAAGATCAACGGCGGAGGTCCCGCGGGCGTGGTGATGGCGGTGTCGGACAGCGAAGGGTATGTGCGCGGCTATGCGACGCAACCCGTCGTGGAGATCCCCTTGAAGCCGAACGGCAAGCTCGACGTGAGCGGTGCGCTCGGCACCGAGGGCTTCTTGTATGTCCTGCGCGACAACGGCACCACGGAGCCGTATGTCGGATGTGTGCCGCTTGTGACGGGCGAGATCGCCGAAGATCTGACCACCTATTATGCACAAAGCGAGCAAACGCCGACCGTGTGCGCGCTGGGTGTCTTGGTAAATCCCGACCTCTCGGTCAAGGCGGCAGGCGGTCTGCTGTTGCAGCTTCTTCCCTTCTGCCCGGAATTGGTGATCGATCAGGTGGAAAAGAACATTGCCGCACTCCCGCCGATGACCGCCATGCTCAGCGAGGGCTTGACCCCCGAGGACATCGTCAAGAAGGCGCTCGACGGTTTTGAATTCGATATCCTCGACGAATACGAACCCACCTACCGCTGCAACTGCTCGCGCGATCGTGTGGAGCGTGCGTTGATGACGCTTAAGCCCGATGAGCTTCTCACCCTCCCCAACGAAGAAGGCGTAGTGGAGACCACCTGTCAGTTCTGCGACGCGGTGTATTCCTTCACGGAAAACGACCTGAAAACACTTCTCGAAAAAAATTAAAAAAACTTTAAATTTTGTGTTGACATTTTGGAAAGGATATAGTATCATATAGGACGTCGCAAGAAATGCGACACCTTCGGGAGCATAGCTCAGCTGGTAGAGCACCTGCCTTACAAGCAGGGGGTCACAGGTTCGAGCCCTGTTGTTCCCACCATATTCTTTCTTATGTGGCCCGGTAGTTCAGCTGGTTAGAACGCTAGCCTGTCACGCTAGAGGTCGACGGTTCGAGCCCGTTCCGGGTCGCCACATTTGCCTCTGTAGCTCAGTTGGTAGAGCAGGGG
>JAFQFZ010000031.1 GCA_017398425.1 Clostridia bacterium
CAAATGTCAACACCTTTTTTGAAGTTTTTTTAAAAAATTCGATTTTATAAAGGTGTTGCAACTTGATAATTTTTTTGATATACTATAGGCAATTTCAAGCCTAGAAGAAGGGGCCAATACTATGCCGATCAAAATCGCCAACAACCTTCCCGCCGCCAAAACGCTGGAAGCCGAAAACATTTTCGTTATGACCGAGGATCGTGCCAACCACCAGGATATCCGCCCGTTGCGCATCTTGATCCTGAACCTGATGCCTACCAAAGAGGTGACCGAGACGCAGCTTCTGCGTCTGCTTGGCAACACGCCGCTTCAAGTCGATGTAGATTTGATGCAAACCGTCACCCACACCGCCAAAAATACCTCGCAGGAATATCTGCTTGAATTCTACCAAAGTTTTGACGAACTCAAGCACAATCATTATGACGGCATGATCGTTACGGGTGCTCCTGTTGAACTGCTGCCTTTTGAAGAGGTGGATTATTGGGACGAGCTTTGCGAGATCATTGACTGGGCACATACTCACGTATATTCTACATTATATATATGCTGGGGCGCACAAGCCGGCTTGTACCACCTGTACGGCATCGACAAACATCCGATGCCGCAAAAGCTCTCCGGCATTTACAAGCATCGTCCTCTCTATGCCAATCATCCTTTGACGCGCGGATTCGATGAGGTGTTCAATATGCCCCATTCCCGTCATACGGAAGTGTTCCAAGAGGACATCGAAAAGGTGGATGCACTGCGCATTCTCGCGACGTCCGATGCGGCAGGCCCGACGATCATCGCTTCGGAAGACGGACGAGAAGTATTCGTGACCGGTCATTGCGAATACGACCGCTTGACGCTCGCAGGCGAATACACGCGCGACGTCGGTCGCGGTCTTTGCCCGAATGTTCCGCGCAATTATTTCCCCGGAGACGACCCCAACGCCGTCCCTCCCATGACTTGGTGCAGTCACGCGCATCTTTTCTTCTCCAACTGGCTTAACTATTTTGTCTATCAGCAAACGCCTTACGATCTGAGCTCGCTCGATTCGATGTGATGCAAAAGCGGCGGTACTATCTGAGAGCAGATAGTACCGCCGCTTTTTATACGCCGTATTATCTCCCTTTGGGACATTTGCCCATCGGAGGAAAGAATTCATCCATCGGGAAGGACATCCTTTTAAACACATCGCACGGTGTCAGCTCGTCATTGTTACACTCCTTGCAAGGCAAGCAATAATCATACACCGGGATCAACATTTGCGCGTTGCGCACCAACTGTATGATCGTGAATACGCCGAGGGTGACGATGACACGCTTGTTGCCATCGTTGTCACAAACCGATCCGCCAAACGAAGACAGCCACTTTTGCGGCATCATCTGGCGAATGCTCTTTTGAGAGCAACAACAGTCACACGCTTCGCCGAGTCTTGCTTCCAGGACGACCGGTTCCGCCACTTGTACCTGACAGCGCGGCATATTGCCGCCGTTCATTTCGCAATGATTGTGACAACCGGGATAAAACTCGCTGTCAAACACCTGCGCGGTTCCCTCACCACCGTACAACACAACTTGTTTTTCGAACGTTACACAACCGCACACCGTTGTGCACTCACAGCCACAGCCGCTGAACGCTTCCAGTTTGACTTTTGCAAAAAACGTCAATTTGCAGGAATAACATCCCTCCTGCAACGGCAAGGCATCCACGTCGATACAGATGCCGAGAATCTCCGCACCGACCGCACGAACCGCGGTCGCTTGTTCGATCACCGCCTGATCTGTCTGCGAAAAGTATACCGGAAGTTCCTCTACACAGTCGCGATCCGAGCAACTGTCAAACACGCGCCCGACATCCACACAAACCGCCTGCGGTTTATCGCCGACGTGCGTGTGACGAGCATGGTGTCGATCCTCATGATACGATCGATTCCCCATAGTGTTTCCCCCATTTACTGATTGATAGTACACCCGTTACATAGCGAGCGGGTTGTCGTTATCATTCTATGCGCGGAGTTGTCGGAGGGTGAAAAAAGTCTGCTTCGCAGTTCGCACCGCGAAGCAGACTTTTTTATAGTTTTTCGAGGTTGGCAAAATTCGCCATCAGCTTTTTGGTTCCCGCTTCGAAGTCAATCGTCAGGAGACAATCGTTCCCCATCGGAGCTGCCGTGATAACGGTACCGACACCGAACACCTTGTGTTTCACGCGGTCTCCTGCGGCATAACCGACCGACGAAGTAGTTTCCGGTTTGGCGGCGGCGATCTTCTGCTTTTGCAGCGCACCACCTGCTTTATACTGCGGAGTCGAAGAGGCGATCGATCTCTTCGAACGCTCCTGTGCACTGCGTGTTGCAGTCGCAATGATATCGGACGCTTGGCGTTGATAGGTGCGCTCGGTCTCACGCGAGTAACTGAATCCGCCGAACGTCGAAAGATCGTGTTCCTCCAGCAACGACGAAGGAACATCCCTCAAAAAGCGCGAAACCGGATTGCGATTGGTCATACCGAACATCATGCGGCTCTTGGCACAAAGGATATACAACTGTTCTCTGGCACGAGTAATGCCGACATAACAAAGGCGACGCTCTTCTTCCATCTCTTCGGGATTGAACAAGCTGTTGCGTCCCGGGAAAATGCCGTCTTCAAATCCCGGCAAAAACACCACAGGGAACTCCAATCCCTTCGCGGCGTGCATGGTCATAAGAACGATCGCGTCCGCATCGCCGTCGTAATTGTCAATGTCGGTCATGAGGGCATCTTCCTCCAAAAATCCGGCAAGCGACGGCAGATCTTCGGCGCTGTTTTGCTCGTAATGCAAAATGGAAGATTCCAGTTCTCGCAAGTTTTCCACACGATCGGCTTCAGCTTCTCCCATATTCTCCCACATTGCCAGATACCCGGTGCGATCGAGCATTTCACGATAGAGCGTATGCGGAAGCGTTTCACCGTCTGACGCGAGTTCGCGAAGTGCATCCAGCATATCGGTGACCGATTTCAGTTTGGCCGCCGCACGGGACAGCGACGGATAATCCGCCGCATTTGCAATCACCTCATACAGCGAAATACCGAGTCCCGTAGCAATTTGAGCGGCATGATCCATGGCGGTATCACCGATACCGCGCTTAGGGATATTGACGATACGACGCAACGACACCGCATCGGACGGATTATTGATCACGCGCAAATACGCGGTCGCATCGCGCACCTCCTGCGTATCGCGGAAGCGATTACCGCCGATCACACGGTACGGCACGCCGCTCTTGACAAGCACACGTTCGATGGCGTTGGATTGCGCTCTGGCACGATACAGCACCGCAAAATCGCGGTAACGCTTGCCGGTCGCAACACCGTTTTGCACCGCATCCACGATCACGCGCGCTTCTTCGTCTTCGTTATCGACGGTATACCACGCGATCAAATCGCCCTTCGGATTGTTCGTCCACAGTGTTTTGCCTTTTCGTCCGACGTTTTTACTGATTACACGATTGGCGGCATCGAGAATATTTTGCGTGGAGCGATAGTTTTGCTCCAGGCGAATGACGGTGCTCTGAGGATATTCATCTTCAAAGTTAAGAATGTTTTCAATGGTAGCTCCGCGGAATTTATAGATACTTTGATCGTCATCACCGACCACACACAGATTACCGTTTTTGCCCGCCAGCAAGCTGACCAGGCGATACTGCGCGTGGTTAGTATCCTGATACTCATCCACCATGATGTACCGATAGCGTCGACGAAACTTTTCGAGGATATCGGGATGCGACTCAAACAGTTCCACCGTTTTGCAGAGAAGATCATCAAAGTCCATGGCATCGGCTTTTCCGAGTTCTTCTTCGTACACACGATAGCATTCCGCCACTTTCTTAAGACGGAAATCCGACCCAACCTGTGCCGCGTAGTCATCGGGTGACAGCAACGAATCCTTGGCGCGGCTGATCTCACCGAGGATCGCCTTGTGCGACATGAACTTTTCTTCCACATTGAGACGCTTCATGCACTCCTTCATCAGGCGCTGGCTGTCTTGCGTATCGTAAATAGTAAAATGCGACGAGAAGCCGAGTGCTTCTCCCTCACGACGCATGATACGCGCACAGAAGGAGTGAAACGTGCTGGCGGTCACCTCGTCCCCTTCCGAACCGAGCATAGCGCACAAACGCTCTTTCAGTTCCCCCGCCGCCTTGTTGGTAAAGGTGATGGTGAGGATCTTCCAAGCGGGGCAAGGATCCACCGCACACAAACGGCGAAGATCGTCATCCACCTCGTCTCGTCCGTCTGCAGCACGACGCAAATGCTCAAGCGTATCGACGGATACGTCTGTCGGCACTTCGGTTGCATGAAATGCGCGACCATAGCGAATCAGCGATGCGGTACGATTGACAAGTACCGTCGTCTTGCCGCTGCCGGCACCTGCCAAAATCAGAAGAGCGCCTTCCGAATGAAAGACGGCATCCTGCTGACGCTCGTTCATACGCGTGAAATCTCGCTTCATCACAGCACGACGCAGGGTTTGAAATTCAAAAAAATCCGGTTTCATAGTAACTCCTTTTTAAAACGAGAGAAGAAAAGGGCAGGCGGTTCGCCTGCCCTTTTGTCTTACATAGTAGAATTAACCGAACAAGGTGATCAACACGCCGGCCGCAACCGCCGATCCGATAACGCCGGCCACGTTCGGGCCCATGGCGTGCATCAGCAGGAAGTTGCTGGGGTTCTCTTCTTGACCGACCTTCTGCGCAACACGCGCCGCCATCGGCACCGCGGAAACGCCCGCCGAACCAATGAGCGGGTTGACCTTGCCGCCGGTGAAGAGATACATCAGCTTGCCGAACAAGACACCGCCTGCCGTGCCGACCGCGAAAGCGACCAAGCCGAGGCAGATGATGAGGATCGTCTTGATATCGAGGAAGGTGTTGGCATTCGCCGTCGCACCGACCGTAACGCCGAGGAAGATGGTGACGATGTTCATCAACTCGTTCTGCGCCGTCTTGTTGATACGCTCAACAACACCCGACTCACGGAACAAGTTACCGAGCATCAGCATACCGATCAGCGGAGCGGCACTGGGCAGGAGCAGGACGCAAAGCAGGGTGACGAAAATCGGGAACAACAGCTTCTCGAGACGCGACACGGGACGAAGCTGCTCCATCTTGACAGAGCGTTCTTTCTTCGTGGTGAGCGCTCTCATGATGGGAGGCTGAATGACGGGAACAAGCGCCATGTAAGAATACGCCGCGACAGCGATCGGGCCGAGGAGATCGGGTGCCAGAATAGACGTCGTGTAGATGGCGGTAGGACCGTCCGCACCACCGATGATGGCGATGGACGCCGCTTCATTCTGCGTAAACATACCGAGCAGACGCGCACCGATAAAGGTGAAGAAAATACCGAGCTGAGCCGCCGCACCGAGCAAGAAACTCTTCGGATTGGAGATCAGCGGACCGAAGTCGGTCATACAACCGATGCCGAGGAAAATCAGTGGCGGGTAGATACCGAACTTAACGCCTTGGTAGAGATACCACAGCAAACCGCCGGATTCAAAGTGCTGCCAGTAGAGTTGTCCGTTCATTTCAAACACGGGATAAACCTGTGCATATATCCCCTGTTCCTGTAACAATTGCAATTCATCGGCCGTGAAAGGAACCAGGCTGTTTTGCTGAGGATCCATCACCGCGCCGAGCGGCAGGTTGACAAGCAACATACCAAACGCGATCGGCAACAAGAGCAACGGTTCAAACTGCTTGGCGATTGCCAAATAGATCAAAACACCGGCAATGCAGAGCATAATGAGGTTTTTCCAGCCGCCATTTTGAAAATCGAACAGCTGCGCGAATCCGGAGTTGACCCAGATATCGACTATGGCGTCCCATAATTGGTTCATTCTGTTTTCATCCTTTCGTTAGCAGTTCATCTTTTCAAAACGGGCGGGTGTTGTCCGCCACACCGGCCGCCGCCCACGCAGGACGTCCACCGTTTGCGCGCGAGACACTCTTGAGCGCGTAACGCTTGCCTTCGGGAGCCATCATCGCCACCGCCGCCGCGATCGCCGCCACGACCTCACCGCTGATGCCTTCCTGCACAACGGGAGCCGGAGTCGCCGCAACGGGAGCCGAAGCCTTCGCAGGTTCTGCCGCGGGTGCGTTCGCCTTTTTTGCGGTCTTCGGCTTGGAAGCACGACTCATGATAAAACCGAAAGCGTAGAAAATGCCGGTCAGCACAAGGAGCACCGACATAACAATGGCGATACCGACCACCACAACCATAGCATCGGGGATCTTGATGACCTCAGCAACGGCTTCGGTCGCTTCGGTTGCCGCATTTGTTACCATAATAGTATCCAAAACGATCCATCCTTTCGTTTCTTTGTCCGATGAGCGACGCCCCGTCTGACAAAGCACAGAATCGCCCAAATTATTTTAGAATATTATAAACTATTCCTTTTAAAAAAGCAATGGATTCCCGAAAAATTTTAAGGAAAATTTCCCATCTTCCCTCTTCCATTTGTCGGACTTTTTTGTTATACTGAATCAAATACGAATTGTCTCGTGTGAGAAAGGGGTTTTGAACCATGAAATATATTGTTTTATTGTGTGACGGCATGGCCGATCGCCCGTTTGAAGCAATCGGAAATAAGACGCCGATGGAAGCCGCCGACAAACCGACGATGGACGCGCTCGCTGCGAAATCCGAACTCGGTCTTGTCAAAACCGTGCCCGAAGGACTCTCGCCGGGAAGCGACGTTGCAAACCTTGCCGTTCTCGGCTACAACGCCGCCGATTGTTACACCGGTCGTTCGCCTCTGGAAGCCGCGAACATCGGCATTGAAATGACCGACACGGATGTTGCCATGCGGTGCAATCTTGTCACGCTCTCCGATGAAGAAGTATATGCCGAGAAAACGATCCTTGATTATTGTGCGGGCGACATTCACACCGTCGAAGCGGACGAGATCATCAAAACGGTGCAAGAAGCATTCGGAGGCGGGGCATTTGATGTCTATACCGGCACCGCTTATCGTCATTGCCTGGTGTGGCACGACGGCAAAACCGACATTGGTAAGCTGACGCCGCCGCACGACATTACAGGACGTGTGATCGGTGACTATCTTCCCTCCCATCCCGATGCCGCAGAGCTTTTGGCGATGATGGAGAAAAGCTATGACCTGCTGAAAGACCATCCGGTGAACCGTTCGCGTATCGAACGCGGTCTTGCTCCCGCAAATGCGATCTGGCTGTGGGGTCACGGCACCAAGCCGCAACTCAAGAATTTTGAAGAGCTGTACGGCGTGAAAGGTGCGATGGTGTCCGCTGTGGATCTCCTCAAAGGCATTGCACGTCTCAACGGCATGACCGTATGTGAGGTTGAGGGTGCCACCGGCTACATCGACACCAACTTTGAAGGCAAGCGCGACGCGGCGATCGAGGCGTTGAAAAACGGACACGATCTTGTCTATATCCACCTGGAAGCTCCCGACGAGTGCGGTCACCGCGGTGAAGCGGAAAACAAAGTACGCTCGCTCGAAGAGATCGACCGCCGTGTGCTCAAACCTCTTCTTGACGAGCTGAAAGGTATGGATGATTTCACTCTGCTCATCTGCCCCGATCACCCGACACCTTTGTGCGTGAAAACACATACAAGCGATGCAGTCCCCTATCTACTGTATCGCAGTAACGCCGAAAAGGAAAACGGCATCACGCGTTTCACGGAAGAGACTGCCGCTTCTACCGGTCGTTTTGTCGATCCCGGTTACACGCTGATGAACCACGTTCTCGGAAACGACTAAATAAGCAAAAAAGAGCGCAACCGCAAGACGGTTGCGCTCTTCATTTTATATCACTAAGAAGCCGAGCATTTCACGCACATCAGCGGTGCTGAGTTCGCCGCTTTGATCGTAATCTCCGGCAAGAACCTGCCAGTCCGCAAGTTCACTTTGATCTGTCAAGTATTCGAGAATGGCACGTGCATCCAACGTGGCGCATTTACCGTCTCCGTTCACATCGCCCGTCACGGCAATGGTGTACTCTTTCAGAACAAGTCCCATGTATTCTATGCAAGCTTTCATGCCCGATGCCACCGTTTGGGTATCGGTAAGTTTTTGACCGTCGCGATCATATACCGACACACCCAGCGTATTTTCGAAGCCGCCTAAGAACGACGCCACCGTTTGTTCCGCCGCTACGTGCGACACAAACGCATCGGTTATCGCATACACAGCGGACATCAATTCCGTCGGCACGGGCGGCGCAACGAACTGAGCGGTTTTCAAAGTAGCGGCGACACCTTTGGCACCCATAACATAATACGTCACGCCGACCACACGCAGGATACCGTCCGACGGCATTTGCGACACACTGCGAAGATGCGCCGCAATATCCACCGTCACCGACACGTCGCCGCTATCGAATTCGCTATTCGGAAGATTCGACAGAGATCCGATATTCACGGTTTTATAGATGCCATCTGCGGAAAGGTAGGTCACGACCGCATTCATATGCGCCGCGCCGCTCTTTTCCAGCTTCAAAAGCGGGGTTTCGTTCAGATCAACCAAGTGCGCCAACGTCGCAAAGCCGGCAGGCCAAGCCCATGCGGAATTTACACCGGAGGCAAGCGTGACGGTACCGTCCTCGTGGTAGGTCGGGAGAATCGTTTCGCGGTTTTCGTTGTAGGAATACAAATTGAAATCCGCATACGACGGCATCAGGGAAGTCGAAGCTTCCCACGTCAAGCCATAGCCATTGTAGCCGTTCGCCTTCATGATGGAGGGGTAGTCTTTATATGCCACGTTGAGGTCGGTCTCGCCTGTGGTTCCCTGCGGTGTGCCCTTCCAAGTGTACTGCCACAGACCGCCAAGCGCGCTGTGATCCTGCTCTTCGGGGATGAATTCGGGGACTCCCTCCTCATACGCCACATACGCGTACCACACGTCGTAGAGGTCGGTGTAGGTCGGTTGCAATTTGGTGATGATCTCATAATCGCTGTACACACCGGGATAATATCCCGCCGCCTCCAGTGTCTGAGCCCAACCGAGACAGAGCGATGTCATTTGTTCCGACGTCAACGTCTTGTGTCCCGGACGATCGGCTGTACCGTTACCGGGATCTTCCACGTCATAATAGATCGGATATTCAAAGCGAAGATCATGTTCTTTGAAGAGATCAATGCACCACTGTGCATCCTCTGCGGCACCCTCGTAGGTCGTCGCCAGTGCATAGAAATATACGCCGACATCCAATCCCGCCTTTTTGGCGCGCTCATACAATGTCAAAAACGCGGTATCGATGGCATTTTCACGAGAAGATGTCCCCTCAAAACCTACACGCAGGATCACAAAATCCAGCCCGTCTGCCTTGAGCGCGTCAAAATCCACCAAGGAATAATCGGGATAGTTGCCGCCCACATTCCAAAAGGACAGATCGCAACCATACGCTTTAATGCCCGATGTAGCTTTTTGCCCCGCACCCGCCATTGATGCAGAAACCGAAAGCGGTGTACACAGCAACGCAAATACCAATATCATAGACAGGATACGCACAACAAAACCACAACTACGTTTCATATCATCACTTCCTCGAGTAACTTACCATACGTTCACTATAGCAAGTTTGTGTTGATTTGTCAACTGCCGCATTTATGCTGAAAAGCTGTCACAAATTCGGTTGTGATACATCTTGACAGCCCGACAGCTTTATGGTATAGTATGAGCGGTTCGAAACGTATAAGCTGGTTTAGCTCAGTTGGTAGAGCAGCTGATTTGTAATCAGCAGGTCGGGGGTTCAAGTCCGTCAACCAGCTCCAAAAAGGAAAAGTCGACACAACGTGTCGGCTTTTTTCTTTTTGTTGAGCCGGTACGGACTTGAAAGCGCGTTAAGAAAACCGTCCGGTTAAGTGACGCTCCAAATCTTTGATTTGGCAAGCGGAACTTATGCACGCGAGGCATAAGCCGAGTCGCTGGACGGTTTTTAGCGCGTGGAGTTGATCCCTGCTCCCCTCTTTACTTGAACCAATAAACGAGGTAGAGACTGAACCTCGCACCGACACCGTCAACCGGCTCCAAAAAGGAAAGCCGTTCTCTTAAGAGAGCGGCTTTTCCTTTTTGCCAAGATAGGTTTATTCCACCAACAACACTTTGTAGCCTTCATTTTCAACGGTGATTTTCAAAACGTCGTCGTCAACCGGGGTCGAAAGAGTGACAACCGCCGTACCGTTTTCATGGCTCGCAACAGCGCTTTCCACACCGTCCAACGCGGCCAATACCTTTTGTACGCGTCCCGAACAATGCATGCACATCATACCTTCGATTTTCATTGTCTTTTTCATGATTGTACTCTCCTTTGTATTCGACGCTTCGGTTGCGACCGAAGCCTTCTTGTTTTGTTGGAATTTCAGACGATTCAGTCGCAATGCATTCGATACGACGCAAACACTTGACAGACTCATCGCCGCCGCACCAAACATCGGATTCATTGACCACCCAAAAAGCGGGATGAACACACCGGCTGCGAGCGGAATGCCGATGACGTTGTAAATAAACGCCCAAAACAGATTCTGTTTGATCACGCGAAGCGTGGCACGACTGAGACGCACCGCGTTTGCCGCATCGGACAAACTGCTGTTGACCAGCACTACGTCCGCCGCATCCATCGCCACGTCAGTACCGGCTCCGATCGCCACACCGACGGTAGCACGCGTCAACGCAGGGGCATCGTTGATACCGTCGCCGATCATCACGGTATGCTCGCCGAGCGAACGCACCGTTTCTTCCTTTTGTGCAGGAAGTACTTCGGCGATCACTTCGGAAATGCCGACATCGCGCGCGACCGCTTCGGCGGTCTTTTGCGTATCGCCTGTCAGCATCACCACACGCAATCCCAGGCGCTGAAGCGCGGCAACCGCTTGGGCGCTGTCCTCTTTCAACGAATCTGCCACGCCGATTATACCGAGCACACGATCTTCCAGTGCAAAATAGAGCGGTGTTTGCCCTTTTTCCGCCAGTTGTTCGCCGCGTCTTTTCCAGTCATCGGAAAGCGGCAAATGCGCCGACAAAAACGCAACATTACCACCGTAGATCGTTCCGCGTTCGGAAGAAGCGCGGATACCGAGCCCCGCCGAAACAACAAGATCGGTTGTCGGGAAGGCTGTCGCTTTTTCCTCCTCTGCCAGGCGCACGATCGCTTTGGCAAGAGGGTGCTCGCTTTTATATTCCACGGACACCGCAACAGCAAGCAATTCTTCGCGCGAAACGTCCGAAGCCGTCACCACGTCCGCCGCAACGGGTTCTCCTTTGGTGATGGTGCCTGTTTTGTCCAATATAACGGTATCGCTCTTGCCGAGCAATTCCAGCGCCGTGGCTGTTTTGAACAGGATGCCGTGCTTGGCACCCATACCGCTTCCGACCATGATCGCCACCGGTGTTGCCAAACCGAGCGCGCAAGGGCAACTGATGACCAGTACCGACACACCGCGCTCCAGCACAGTGCCGACATCGGCACCGCACAACGCCCATACCACACCGGTCACGATCGACACCGCGATCACGGCAGGTACGAATACTCCTGCCACTTTGTCAGCGATCTTCGCGATCGGCGCCTTGGAAGACGCCGCTTCCTCCACCAACTTTACGATGCCGAACAACGCCGTGTCATCGCCCACCTGCGTAGCGCGACAACGCAAATAGCCGGAACGATTGGTGGTGGCGGCGTACACGCGATCGCCCGCTTTCTTATCGACAGGGATGCTTTCTCCCGTCAGTGCCGATTCGTCGACCGCCGCCGTTCCTTCTTCAATGACCCCGTCCACGGGAATATGTTCTCCTGCCTTCACCGTAAAAACATCTCCGACGCGCACACGTTCGACAGGTACGATCGTCTCCATGCCGTCTACCACGACCGTGGCAGTCTTCGGAGCCAGTTCCTTGAGCGCCTGCAGCGCGTCGGTGGTTTTCCCTTTGGCGCGCGATTCCAGCCATTTACCGAGTGCGATCAACGTCAGGATCATGGCGGCGGATTCAAAATACAGCATCGGATGCGCGGAGGTTTCCGCGTGACGCGTCATCAAAAACAGCACGACCGTGCTGTACGCGAACGAAGCCGCCGAACCAATGGCAATGAGCGAATCCATATTCGGGGACAAACGACAAAGCGCCCGAAATCCCGAAACAAAAAAGCGACCGTGAATGACCATGACAGACGCACTAAGCAGACATTGCAACAGTCCGCACGCCAACGGATTGCCTTCAAAGAACGGCGGCAACGGCCAACCCCACATGCCGTTCCCCATGGACACATACATCAGTACGAGCAACAGTACAACAGACACGATCCAGCGAAGGAACAGACCATCGGATGATTTCTTCACCTGCGTCGAAATCACCGCGCTGTCAAGCGGCGTTGCAGAATATCCCGCGCGCTCCACTGCCGAGACGATGTCTTGCGCCGCGGCACCCTCGGCGACCATGGAGCCCGTTAACAAATTCACCGAACATTCCGTTACACCCGGAACCGCGGATACTGCTTTTTCCACCCGTGCGCTGCACGCCGCACAGGTCATTCCATCCACACGATATTTCATAGGTTATCCTTTCTGTCAAGAGGAATATCCGCTCTTAGTATATACCCAAAATGCGAGCGCTGTCAAATCGAAAATCGGTAAAAAAGCCGCTGTCACGACACGACAGCGGCTCTTTATCCAATATATCAGGATACAGTAAGCGAGATCCATTCGGATTCCGCAAGGGTTTCATAGGTGTTCGAATCCATGAATACGAGCGAAAACTCGACGGTTTCCATTCGCTCGATACCGTTTTCTTCCAACGACGAATTCAAAAACGTCATATACGGCAGGGCACGACACCCAGCAGGGATCGGAGAGGAAAACAACGGATACATCGTGGCACCATTGACCTTTGCGGAAAAGCACTGCACCAAGATCGCACGTTCGGTGTTGTTCTCCACATAGAACCGACAGCTTTCCCCAATGCCGTCCAGCGACGAAAGCCCCTTCTGTGCGACCACCGACAAGCCGTCGCTTTGATACACCACCGTACCGCTTACGTCGGGTTCTTCGTTGTCCGACGCCCGTCCCGTGCACAGCAATTTGATCGGATCGGAGGTCCACACCGTTTCACCTGTATCGGGATCAAACGCAACAAACGAGACTGTAATCGTCTCAATGGACGCAATACGCGCATCTTCCAGATCGCTGTGCAGCAGTGTGAGCGCCGTTTCTACCTGAGCGGACGGTTCCACTTCGCCGCTCATCATCGTGCCGATGACAAAATCGTTGACACACAGTTCATATACTTGAATCTGCAACGTGCGATCCGAACGGTTTTCGATGGAAACGGAAAGCTCCGGACCGTAATACCCGTTAAAATCCAGCGATCGCACCGTCAAAGAAAGCGAATCGGACTCAACGGTCATCGGCGCACAAAGCGTCACGGAGGTATCCATTGCAAACGGAGCTTCAGTCGGTTCGGACGGCGGATCTACCGTGTCGTTACACGACGAAAAGAACAGCAACAGTGCCGTCACCGAAAGCACAATTATCACACGGAGAAACGACTTTTCCATGGCACCAAAACGATTTCGGCGCTTAGAGCATATGCGCATACAACTCCTCCGGATCCGCCGCGCAAAGATCGATCGGCGCAATATCAAACACCGTTTTGCATCCGCATACGCCACGCCGGTTCAGGCGATACGCCGCTCGCGCATACGCTACCAGCACACTGGCGGTAAATTCCGGATTGGAATCAAGTTTCAAGCTGTATTCAATAACGTGCTTATGCTCACCGTTCACACCGGTTTGACCGGTGCGGATCACAAATCCGCCGTGCGGAATCTCTTTATGATCGCGATCCATCTCTTCTTGCGAAATGAAACACACGGTGGTGTCGTAATCGGCAAAATACTTGGGCATGGTTTGGATCTCACGCTCGATACGCGCACGATCCGCACCTTCCTTCGCCACAACATAGCAAAGGCGCGTATGCTTTTCGCGAGTGGTAAGCGACGGGTTTGAGCCGCTGCGAACCGCCTCGAGTGCCGATTCCACCGGGCAGGTGTATTGACGGGCATCCGCGACGCCGTCCAAACGACGGATCGCATCCGAATGTCCTTGGCTGACACCCTTGCCCCAGAACGTGTAATCGTTACCGTCAGGAAGTACCGCGTTGGCATAGAGACGATTGAGTGAAAACATACCGGGATCCCAGCCGACGGAAATGACCGCCGTTTTGCCGCCTAGCTTGGCCGCCTCGTCTACACGAGAACGATGCAGAGGAATATCCGCGTGGGTGTCGAAGCTGTCGACCACGTTGAACAACGACGCAAGCGCAGGTGTCATTTCAGGCAGATCGGTCGCACTGCCGCCGCAAATGATCACCACATCAATATCTTCGGCAAAGTTCTGCAACTCCTGAGCCGCATACACCTTCGTTTCGGGAAACTGCGTTTTTACCGAGGAAGGATCGCGTCTGGAAAACACGCCAAAGAGCGTCATATCCGTATTTTGTGCCACGGCGCACTCCACACCCTTGCCGAGATTGCCGTAACCGTAAATCGCTACTTTCATAACCGATTCCTTCTTTCCAAAGTCTTGCACTCATTATGCCATAGGTTGCAGAAAAACGCAACCTATTTTGCATTGAATTTCAAAATTGTAATGCAAAAAACCACGAATTTTGCCGTATATCAAAGAAAAAACGCCCATTTTTGCATGAGCGTTCTTTCGAGGTTTCATTTTATGCGTTTTTACTCTGCGACTTCCTGCTTCAGCGAATCCATATCGATGAGCAGACTGCTGTCTCCCATCACCGAGGGCAGTTCACCGTTCCATTTGCTCCACTTGATATACTCAACATAATCGGGAGATTTGGCAAGGGCTTCCTGAATGAGCTTGATGCTTTGTGCTTCCGCTTCCGCCTGGGTGATCTGTTGCTTCGCTTCCACTTCGATACGCGCCAGATCCTGCTCCGCCTTCAACGCGTTTTGTTGGGCAGTCTGTTTGGCTTCGACAGCATTGTTGAACTCTTCGGAGAAATCAAAGTTGACGATGTTAAAAATCTCGACGGTGATGCCATAGGTGCCGATCTTATCCGACAGCGCGACCTTGATTTGATCACCGACCGTCTGACGCTTGGTGATAAGTTCTTCTGCCGTAAACTGCGCGGCGACCGCCTTGATGCTTTCCTGAATCGCCGGCACGATGATCACAGAGCCGTAATCCATGCCGACATTCTGGTACAACGACGCCGAAGAGGAATCGTTTACATGATAGTTCACCGCCACAACGTAAGACACGATCTGCAAGTCCTTGGAAGAAGCGGTACCTTGCGTCTCCGTCTTTTGGGTACGGTTGTTCATCTGCACCACGTTTTGAACAAACGGGGCTTTGAAATGCAGGCCTTCCGACAACACAGTATCCTCCACCGCGCCGAACGTCATCACAACACCCGTGTGACCCGCTTCAATCACGACAAAGCAGTTCATCGCCAGTAAAGCCACAAGCAGTACCGCCACGACCGCCAGGGCGATGCGAATGATTTTTTTGCGTTCCATTTTCATACAGCAACACTCCTTTGTAATACGAGGGAAAAATAAAAAAGCTCATACACCATGGTTCGTGTATGAGTCTCATTGTTTCAAGACACCCCGAGAGGATACCCTCCGTCATGACGATGATGCCTCGCACAGATCCTGTGCGGAATTACTCCCTCATTACCGTCATGATAGCATTTTTTTCGGCACTTGTCAAGTACCGTGCGGAATTCGCCCGATGTACTCCTGCTCGTGCGCTTTCAGCCACGCACGTGCTTCGTCGGCACGCGGAAAGACCTCATATACCCTTTTCCAAAAGTTGCGCGAATGATTGAGCTCACACCTATGACACAATTCATGCACAAGAACGTAATCGCAAACAAACGCAGGAACCGTTATAAGAAGCGCATTCAGACTGATCGCGCCGTTTGCGCCGCAACTTCCCCACCGCGTACGTTGCAAGCGAACGGATACACGCGAATACTCCACCTGGAGAATGGCCGCCCAATAAGCCACCCGTTCGGGAAGAATGCTCTTAGCTTTGGTCAACAGCTCCGTCCTCTCCTCCTCGCTCATCGGCTCCACCTCCACGTGCGAAGCCAAGCGGCGTTCGATCCACACGCGATGTTGTTGCACGAACGCCTCGATCGAAGCGTTCGTTGCACGGCGAGGCGCACGCACAAGAACCTCTCCTTCACGCGTGATCTGCAACGAAAGAGTGCGGCGATCACTGCGAATCACACGATACGGCATACAAAGTCCCCTCTTTAAAGTGAATGGTTCTCCAACGTGTTTCCGAGATTATCGGTAAACGTCACCGCGATCCCTTCTTCGGAAAACACAAAGCCTCCTCCGGCAAAATAGCCGTCACCGGGTTTGGCCGCCGTCACGAGCGTACACGGCTGACCGAGATGGTCGTAATCGCCTTGGACGGGATGCACACCAAGTGCGTGTACATGACCGCAGATCATGACATGAGGACGCACGCGCTCGAATATCACGTCGGCCCAACGGGTGTAGAGTTCTTTCTCAATGTTGAACGGTGCTTTATCTTGGCGTGTGAACGGATTGTGCACGATAACAAGACGCGTATGGATCGACGGATCATCGGGGACGATCAAGGTTTCGAGAAACGCCGTTTGCCGTTGACGAAACGCGTGACAGCAAACCGTGTGTCCGTATTCGGCGTGATCATCGTCCTTATCCTCCCCGCAATCAAGCACCACGCCCCAAACGCCGCCCAAGCGGAAGGTGTAGTAGGTGTTGCCGCGGTCGCACGGGGTGTATTCTGCAAAGCGCTCGGCAAAGTTGCCGCGCAGATCGTGATTGCCGCGCGAAAACACAACGGGGATCTCGCCCTTAGTCAGCGCCTCACAAATCACGTAGATGTTGTCAAACTTCGACGGATCGCCGCTGTGGTTTAACACGTCCCCGTTCAAAATCAGAAAATCCGTATCTCCGAAGGCTCTTGCCGCAGCGACCGGTTCTTCGATGCGATCGTGCGCATCGGAAATATGATACGTGCGCACCGCTCCCATACCGACAGGACGAAACGCGAACGAATAGGTGCGCACCTCCTCCGTCTCGGTAAAATACGGTTTGCGCTCCACGATCGGACGCACACACACCGTATACGCCTTTTCGCGATCCAGCTCCGACATCGGCACGCACACACGATGAAGATCGGACAACGAACGCAGGATACCGTTGGATTCGTCATAATACTCACGCTCGCCGACGCGCACCCAAAAGAGGCACGGTGCCTCTGTGACGACCATGATTTGATACTCGTCTCCGACCGCAAAGACGGCAGGTGTGGTTTTCAGCATAACAACAACTCCTAAACAAAAACTGTCTTGCTTTACAACAAGACAGTTTTCAAAACGCATTACACGGACAAGCCGATATACTTGAGAAGATCAAACGCGCTGAGCACGGAGAACAGCAGGATCAACACGATGCACACCGGTGCGATATACCGAATCATGGCCGAGAACATCGGCTCACGACGAAAATGCGAGATCGGCGCCGAAACACGCGACAGCGTGATGTGCGCGGAATTGAAGAAACGGCGCACGGGATTTGTGCCTTCGTACAGTTTGATATGCTTCTCCGCCATGCCGATACGCGCCTCTTCGATGAGCGTCTTCGGTTTGATGATATAGCCGACAAAAATGCACATCAGGAACGCAACGATCGGCATCAAGACGCTGTTGGTCATGAAATCACAGAAGGTAAGGAAATCTTGACCGGGAAGGATCTGGAAGCCCGACCAAATGCCGTTACCGAGCGACGAAGGAACACCGAGCACAAGGCAGATCGCCAACACGACACCGCAGGTCACCTTGCGTCCCCAACCGAACTTGTCGCGGAAGATGGACACCACCGTTTCCATCAGAGAGATGGAAGACGTCAGCGCCGCAAACATCACCAAAACAAAGAAGAGCGTTCCGACATAATTACCGACTGTGCCCATATTATTGAACACCATCGGCAAAGACTGGAACATCAAGCCCGGACCGGGTTTGATCTGATCCATGTTGCCGAGCGAGAAGATCGGAACGATAACCATAACGCCCGCCAGGAACGCAATGCCGGTATCAAAAAATTCGATTTGTTTGACGGACGATTCCAGATTGACATCCTTCTTCATATAGGAGCCGTAGGTGATCATGATGCCCATCGCAAGCGACATCGAATAGAACATCTGACCCATGGCGGCCAGCACCGTCGTCGCGGAGAACTGCGAGAAGTCGGGCACAAGATAATACGACAAGCCGTCGCCCGCACCGGGAAGCGTCAGCGAATAAATCGCAATGCCGATCGCCAGAACGATCAACACGGGCATCATGATCTTACTGACCTTTTCAACGCCCTTGTCCACGCCGAGCAAAACCGCCAAAGCAGTCAAGCCGAGGAACAGCAAGAACCAACCGAGGGGTTCAAACGGTTGCGAAATAAAGTCACCGAAGAAGGAAGGCTGTGCCGCTTGCTCCATGCCACCTGAAACGAACGTCGCGAAATATTTGCACACCCAGCCGCCGATAACGGAATAGTACGGCAAAATGACGATCGGGACAATGGCGGCCAGAATACCGAGGAACGACCAACGCTTGTTGAGCTTTTTGAAAGCGCCGATAACGCTCAGTCCCGTTTTTCGACCGAGAGCGATCTCCGCCTTCATCAACGCATAGCCAAACGTCAGCACCAGCACCAAATACACAAGCAAGAATATACCGCCGCCGTGCTCCGCGGCCAAATACGGAAAACGCCAGATATTACCAAGGCCGACTGCCGAACCGGCCGCCGCCATAACAAAACCAAGCTTTCCGCTGAAACTACCTCGTTTTTCCGTCATAGTTGAAATTTCTCCTTAAAACAATACTAATGTGAGTATTCTATCATAATTCCGCACGAATGACAAGATATTTTTTCGTCATATGTTAAAGAATTGACAAGAGAACACAAACACTCTATACTGAAAGCACAGCAAACCCGAAGGGAGCCACGTGTTATGTATTTGATCTCGCCGCACCTACCGCAATTCAAAGCCAATCTTCATTGTCATTCCACCTGCTCGGACGGCAAGCTCACGCCCGAGGAGCTGGTATCCGCGTACCGTAACGAGGGATATGCGATCCTCGCGATCACCGATCACGAGTCGCCTCGCAACCATTCCTCTCTTTCGACGGAGGATTTTTTGCTGTTGACGGGATACGAAGCGTACATCCGCACCGATCCACACTGCACCTACGATGTGTTTGCACCCGAGACGCATCTCAACTTGTTTGCGCGAGAGCCCGATAACGAAACGCTCATTTGTTACAACCCTTCGTGCTGTAAATATTTGACGCTCGACAAGCAGCAACAACTCACAAAAGCCGGTTCCGAGCGTCCGAGAGAGTATACCGTTGCATACATCAACGAATTCATCCGCACCGCCAACGAAAACGGCTATCTCGTTTCCTACAACCACCCCGTGTGGTCAATGGAATCGGAAGAACGCATTTTGGCATACGAAGGCTACTTCAGTTTGGAGCTGATTAACGGCAACAGTCATATGCGACACAAAATGGAATACAATGCTCCTCTGTATCATGCCCTGCTTCGCAGCGGCAAATTCGTACACGTTCATGCCGGCGACGACAACCACAACAGCAAATCGGAATCCGATTCGTTTTTGGCGGCAACCATGATCTCAGCACCGTCTCTCACCTACAAAAACGTGATCGACGCAATGGAAAAAGGCGATATGTACGCCACCGAAGCGCCCGTCTTTCACAGCATCGCGTTTGACGGAGAACGGGTGACGGTGGAATGCTCTCCCGTTTCGCTCATCACCTGCCATGTTGGAAGCAAGAACCCCTCCTTTGTCTGCGGCGACGGTGACTTAACACACGCCGTGCTCGATGTACCGCAGGGTGCACGCTACGTGCGCGTGTCCGTGACGGATCAAAACGGCAGGCACGCCGACACACGCGCCTACTCCCGAGAAGAGTTGGGACTTTTTCCCCTTTAAAACATACAAAAGCCGTTCGATTCCGACACGAAATCGAACGGCTATTTTTCAGACAACAATGCCAGCTTTTGTTCGCGTGACAACCGCTTTATGGCGCATTCACGCTTCAGGGCATCGGATTTATCGATACATTCCTCGATATAAACCACTTCCACCGGCAAACGGGTCTTGGTGTATTTGGCACCTTTGCCCTCATTGTGCGTTTTGACACGGCGCTCTACATCGGTCGTATACCCGCAATAGAGAGTATCATCCCGACAGCGAAGAAGATACACATAATGCGCCACGACCGTCCCCTCCCTTTTAAATGATGAAATTAAATCCGTCCCTTCTCCCGACGAAGTCGGATTTCATCACGAAGTGATTTCATCCACCG